>JAFPCP010000065.1 GCA_017423825.1 Clostridia bacterium
ATATGCTCGTATTTGGTGGATTTCGTCTCGGCGGACAAAACGTAGTGACCTTCAATTTGTCCGATTATGGTCATACAGTGGATGCAATGACGTCCGTTGTCGGTGGTTACCGACCCCATCTCTTCCATCGCTTGCGTGCGTTGGCCGCATACAGCATCCGTCTGCGACGGGTCTTGCCTCTCTTGTTTTGTATCACTCATACCATCACCCCGCCGTAGTATACAGCAAAAAGGCAGAGATATGTATACAGGATAATTATACCGCAACATCTTGTGGTTTTCAAGTGGTATATAGCAAAAAAAGAACGCAGATGTGCAAAAAACATCTGCGTTCTTTGGTATGCATTAGCATTACTTTTGCCGCATATACTTGTCCATGGCGGCAGCGGCGGTTTTGCCGGCGCCCATAGCCAAGATAACCGTAGCGGCACCTGTTACCGCATCACCGCCGGCGAATACACCGGGACGGCTGGTAGCACCCGTTTCATCGGTGACGATGCCACCGAAAGAGCGGGTATCCAAGCCCTCAGTGGTGGTTTTGATCAGCGGATTGGGCGAGGTGCCGATAGCCATAATCACCGTATCGGCATCGATCAAAAAATCGCTGTTAGCCTTTACCACAGGGCGACGACGTCCCGAGGCGTCTGCTTCGCCGAGTTCCATCTCCACACAGCGTACACCTGCCACACAGCGGTGCCCATTCGCCACAATTTCGACGGGATTGGAAAGGAATCGAAAAACAACGCCTTCTTCGATGGCGTGCTCAACCTCTTCGGCACGAGCGGGCAACTCCTCCGCAGAACGGCGATACACCACCGAAACCTGCTCAGCACCCAAGCGAAGCGCACAACGCGCCGCGTCCATAGCCACGTTTCCGCCACCTACTACAACTACACGCTTGCCGCAGTGAATCGGAGTAGCACTCTCCGGCAAATAGGCCTTCATCAAGTTAACACGGGTCAAAAACTCATTGGCGGAATACACACCGCCCAAATTCTCGCCGGGAATGCCCATAAAGCGCGGCAGGCCGGCACCGGTGCCGATAAACACCGTTTCAAAGCCCTGCTGCTCCATCAATTCGTCAATAGACATCACGCGGCCGATGACCGCATTCGTCTCCAGATGCAAGCCCAGGGCCTGCAAACGGCAAATCTCCTGCTGTACGATTGCTTTGGGTAACCGAAATTCCGGAATACCATAAACTAACACGCCGCCGGCCAAATGCAAGGCCTCAAACATCGTCACGTCGTAGCCCATACGAAGCAGATCACCGGCGCACGCCAAGCCGGCGGGGCCGGAACCGATTACCGCCGCACGATGACCGTTATGAATGGGATGAGCGGCGGTATTCTGCACTTGTTCGTTGTACCAATCCGCTACAAACCGCTCCAATCGTCCAATGGCAACCGGTTCGCCCTTGACACCACGAACACAACGGCTCTCGCACTGGGTCTCCTGCGGGCATACACGCCCACACACGGCGGGCAAAGAACTGGTGCGAGAAATCACTGCATAGGCAGCGGCAAAATCGCCCTTTGCTACCTCGGCAATAAAGGCGGGAATGTCAACCTGTACGGGACAGCCGCCGGTGCAGGGTTTATTCTTGCACTGTAAGCAACGTCCCGCCTCCTCAACGGCCTGCTCTGCGGTATAGCCGGTGGTTACCTCTAAGAAATCTCCGCTGCGCACCTCGGGTGGCCGGGTCGGCATCGGCACTTTATGGAGAGACATATTGGCCATATCACCGCACCTCCTGTCCGAAGAGATTGCAAGCCCGCTCATAGGCGTGGCGTTCCTGCTCGCGATACAGGCGGCTGCGTTCGAGCGCCTCGTCAAAATCCACCTGATGTCCATCAAATTCCGGTCCGTCCACACAGGCAAAACGAGTCTGTCCGCCGACGGTTAGGCGACAGCCACCGCACATACCCGTACCGTCAATCATAACAGGATTCATACTCACCACAGTTTTGATGTGATATTCTTTGGTCAACAAACTGACGTATTTCATCATTGGCAACGGGCCGATGGCAATAACCTCATCGTAGGTTTCCCCCGCCTCGATTAGATGACGAAGGGCATCGGTTACCAAACCTTTTTCGCCGAACGAACCGTCGTCGGTCAAGGCAATCAGGCGATCACTGACCGCGGCAAACTCATCCTGCAGAATCACCAAATCGCGATTCCGAAAACCCACAATACAATGCACCTGAGCCCCTTGCTCATGCAATTTTTTCGCCACGGGATAAGCAATGGCCGTGCCCACACCGCCGCCGATCACCGCTATTTTTTTAAGATTTTCGGTTTCGGTGGCACGTCCCAGAGGACCAACCATATCCTGCAAACATTCCCCCGCCTCCAGGCGGCTCAACGCCAAAGTGGTAGCGCCTACCGTCTGAAAAATAATGGTAATCGTACCGTTGGCGCGATCATAATCCGCCACGGTCAGCGGTATGCGCTCACCGTCCTCCGAAACGCGCAGAATGACAAACTGACCCGCTTGCGCTTTTGCCGCAATGCGGGGAGCCTTCACAATCATACGTACCACTTGCGAGCACAGAATCTCTTTTTGAATAATCTCGAACAAAGTTAACTCCTCATTTCACGAAGAACATTTTGGGTTGGTCCGTCGATGCAGTATCAGCAAACCAATTAACAACACAATCGGGAAAATTAAACAAACGGCAAAACCGCCGCGCAAAGCATCCACCAACGGCCTATGCAGTTGCAAATGGTCAGACAGCACGCCAATCAAAGCCGGCGCAGCAGAGCAACCTACGTCGCCACACAAAGCCAATACCGCGAACATCGCAGTACCGCCCAGGGGGTATCGGGCCGAGGACAAGCTAAGGATGCCGGGCCACATCGGACCAACAAACCATCCGCACAAACAAAAGCCCAACAACGCCAAGAGCGGCCAGGGAGCAACAATAACCAAGGCATAGCCAATCACACAGCCGACGGCACACCACATAAGCAAACGCCGTCCATCGTATCTTGCGGTCATACGGCCGTATACCACGCGAGAAGCGCCCTGGAACAAAGCAAAAGCGCAGGGTCCCAACAAATCGCCGGCGATTTTGCTGATACGCAAACCGCGTTCCGCAAACAAAGACACCCATTGAGCCAAGCCCATTTCGGTAGCACCGGCGCATATCATCAGCACCATAGCCAAACCAAACCAGCGTCCAAAATCGCACCGAGAAGTTCGTTTGTTCACGGCGGTTTCCTCCGGCTTGGGCGGCAACGGAACCAGTGCAAACAGAGCGGTCGTAACGGCGGGGATCAGTGCCCAAAGCGCAACCAACCACTGCCAAGCATCTGTGCCAAAAGCGGCAAAAAAAGCGGTGGACAGCAAGATGACGCCGACAATACCCCAGCAATAGAAAGAGTGCAACAAACTCATTTCACCGGCTTTCGCGTCTCCGGGAATCGCATCAATCACCGGGCTGATCAGCACCTCTGTTAAACCTCCGCCAACAGACAGCAAAATCGCCGCCAACAACAAACCGACATAAGGGTTAGGTAGCAACTGCGGAAGCACCGCCATCGAAAGCAAACCAATGGTAGCAAACACATGAGCAGCGACGCACCCGACGCGAAAAGAGATGTATTTTCCAAAACGCGCAGCCAGCAGATCCATCGCAATTTGAATCACAAAAATCACGGTGGCCAACATGCCCAATTGCGATAGAGTAACATCAAAATTCTTTTGAAACGTCACATACAACAGCGGCGATAAATTGATAGAAATCGCCTGTGTAATATATCCCAAGTAACAAGCGATTTTTGTGGATCGATAAGAAACTACGGACATGGAAAACTCCCCCGCTATGCTATATACAGCACAGTTTAACAGTTTTGACAAGAAAAAGCAACCGATTGTCGACGGAATTTTTACGAAAACTCTTGGAATTTACAGTATTTCGTTGCATTTTTGCAAAATACCGTCTATAATGTATGTTGAGTTTTTATGCAATGAGGTATTCCCTATGTTAGTTGCTTTTCACACCCACGGATGTAAAGTGAATCAATATGAGACCCAAGCTATGCGCAAGCAGATGGAATCCGCCGGATACCAGACGGCAGAATTCGTGCCCAATCAAACCTCCGCTGACGTGCTGGTCATCAACTCCTGCACCGTCACCGGTGAAAGCGATCGTAAACTGCGTCAATTTTTGCGTCGTTGCCGCCGCTCTCTTCCCCATGCGGTGATTGTGCTGTGTGGGTGTATGTCTCAGGCCTATCCCGATGCCGCCTATGCTCTGCCGGAAGTGGACATTGTGTTAGGCAATGCCGTCCGAAGCGATCTACTGCCGAAAATAGAGGAATTTTTAGCAACGAAACAGCGTATATGCTGTGTTCCCGCCCATTCCTCTGTTTATGAACCGCTGGATATCGACGATTTCCAAGGCCGCACCCGTGCCTTTGTCAAAATTCAAGACGGATGCAATCGCTTTTGTTCCTATTGCATCATTCCCTACGCTCGCGGACGGGTACGCTCTCGCAAACCTGAGGATATTACTGCGGAATTAACCCGTTTGGCTGCCAAAGGCTATAAAGAGGTCGTTTTGGTCGGCATCAATCTGACCGCCTACGGTCAAGATTGCGGATTAACCATCGCCGATGCCGTGGATGCCGCCTGTGCCGTTGACGGACTCGAGCGGATACGGTTAGGCTCTCTCGAACCGGACTTCATCACCGATTCGGTCATCGCCCGCATGAAAGCGCAACCGAAATTGTGTCCTCAGTTCCATTTGGCGTTGCAAAGCGGTTGCGATGCCACCCTGAAACGTATGAACCGCCATTATACGACCGCTGAGTACGCCGACTTGTGTAACCGCCTGCGCCATCATTTCCCCGATTGCGCCATCACCACCGATGTAATGGTAGGTTTCCCCGGAGAAACGCAGGAAGAGTTTGAGGACACTCTGCGCTTCGTCGGCGACATTGCATTCGCTCGCGCACACATCTTCGCTTATTCCCGCCGTCCCGGTACCAATGCCGATCGTTTCCCCAACCAAGTGGACAATAGTGAAAAAGTCCGACGCAGCAAACGCATGCAGGAAATCTGCGACAAGCAGGCTGCTGCCTACGCCACCCGCTACATAGGAAAAACCGTGTCTGTTTTATTGGAAACCCCTTACTCCGACGGTGTCGTCGATGGGCACACCGACACCTATCTCACCGTAATGGTCAAGACCAACAAACCCGAAGGAACCCTACTCCCCGTAAGGATTACCGACTGTAAAGGCGATAC
>JAFPCP010000066.1 GCA_017423825.1 Clostridia bacterium
ACGCCGTTTTAATCTCTGCAATATGGCCTTCGGCCATATTTGCGTATGTCCTCTGATTGGATGGCTGAACGCCGTTTTAATCTCTGCAATATGGCCTTCGGCCATATTTGCGTATGTCCTCTGATTGGATGGCTGAACGCCGTTTTAATCTCTTAATCTCTGCAATAAAAAGGAGGGGTGAACATGCCCAACTATCGTATGGACCGTACAAGCGAAGATATTATGCGGGAATTAACCGCCATCTTACGCACCGTGAAAGATCCCCGAGTTAGCGGAGGATTACTGACCATCGTACGGGTAGATGTTACCCGCGATTTGTCTTACGCGACGGTGTATGTCAGTTCTATGAACGGTTTGAACGCCGCCAAAGAGGCCATCAGCGGGCTGAAATCCGCCGCCGGTTATATGCGGCGAGAACTGGGCCGCGCTTTACAGTTGCGTCACACTCCGGAACTGCGTTTCCAAGCGGATGATTCCATTGAATACAGTGCGAACATCGCCGCTACCATTCATCGAATCAAAAAAAGAGGAGAAAACGAATGAGTAAAATCATCACCGCGGAACAAGCAGCGGCGATGTTGCAAAAAGCAGATCGCATCTTGTTACTCGCGCATCAATATCCCGACGGGGATACCCTCGGTTCCAATTTTGCCCTTTGTTCGGCGTTACAAGCTTTGGGGAAAACCGTACGGGTGCTTTGTGGCGACACCATCCCGGAACGCTATGCCTATCTGTACGAGGGCATAGAACAGCCGGACTTTGAACCCGACTTTGTGTGTGCCGTCGACGTTGCGGATGAAAAATTGCTGGGGCCCGCCGTGCAAACACAATACGGCGGCCGCATTGATTTGTGCATCGACCATCACAGCACAAACACCGGGTATGCCGCCAACACTTGCGTGGACGCCCGTTGTGCTGCCGCTGCCATGATCGTGCATCGCATCATTTCTCTGCTGGACGTAGACATTACGCCAACCATCGCCACCTGTATTTTTACCGGCATCACCACCGATACCGGCTGTTTCAAATATTCTAACGCGGATGCCACGGCTCATCGCATCGCGGCGGATTGCATCGACAAAGGTGCTCCGTATGAAATGATCAACCGCGTGAATTTTGACGTGAAATCCCGTGCGCGCATCGAGTTGGAACGCATGGCCTTGGATGGGATGCGTTTCTACCACGACGGTCGCACAGCGCTCATGACCATCAACCGCTCTATGGTAGAAAAAAGTGGCGCCAAGGAAAACGACATGGAAGGTCTCCCCCCCATTCCGCGACAAATCGAAGGCGTTTGGGTGGGTATCACCTTACGCCAAAAAGAGGACGGCAACTATAAAATCAGCGTGCGCACCGGCACCCATGCCGATGCCTCTGCCATCTGCGCCCTGTTGGGTGGCGGCGGTCACAACCGCGCCGCCGGCTGTGTGGTGGAAGGCAGTTGGGAAGAGGCGCAGGCTGCCATCCTTCGTGCGGTGGAACAAGGAATTCCCCGCATCACTACCGGTTAACTGCGTGCGGACAGGGATTTTACCCTGTCCGCATGTTGTGATTATGAAGAAAACAAAAAGGAGTAAAGCATGAACGGAATTTTATGCCTGGACAAGCCGGCGGACATGACCTCTTTCCGTTGCTGCGCTATTTTGCGCCGCCTGTTGGGGGAAAAGAAAATCGGCCACGCCGGCACGCTCGACCCGGGCGCCACCGGTGTGCTGCCCCTGCTTGTCGGGCGGGGCACCAAGGCATTGGACCGTCTGCCCGTTCACGATAAAAGTTACACCGCCACCCTGCAATTCGGGGCGGTGAGCGATACGTTAGATATTTGGGGCGAGGTGCGCCAAACGGGTGCGCCCTACCCCACACGCGCCGCCGTCGAGGCCGCTCTGCCCACCTTTCGCGGCGCTATACAACAAGTGCCGCCCATGACCTCCGCGCTCAAAAAGGACGGCGTGCGTCTGTACGACCTGGCTCGACAGGGCATCGACATCCCACGCGAACCACGCGCGGTTACCATCTATCAGTTGGATTGCTTGGCATATGATGAAGCGAGCGGTTTGCTCACGTTACACTGCTGCTGTTCTAAGGGCACTTACATCCGCACTTTGTGCGACGATTTGGGGCGTCTGTTGGGTTGCGGTGCCGTGATGACATCGCTGCGCCGCACCATGGCAGCGGGATTCACGTTGGAGGACTGTCTGACGTTGGAGCAAGCAGAGGAATTGGCCGCCGCCGGACAATTAGAGACCGCCTTAATTCCGCTAGAAAAGGCGCTGAGTGCTTATGCGTGCGTGACGGTCACCGCCCCACAAGCCACTCGCTTTTGTAACGGCGGCGCGCTTGCATTGGAACGCCTGCACAACCTACCCCAACCATGCACAGAATTCGTCCGCGTATATGCGCCGGACGGGCGCTTTATCGGTTTGGGCGTACCTCGCGAAGGAGAACTCAAAATCAACTGCCTGTTTTAAGGAGGTGTCCGTATGAAAGTCTATACACTCCCCTCTACACCGCAAGACCTTCCGTCCCACCCGCGTTCGGTTGTGCTTGGGGTGTTTGATGGCATGCATTGCGGACACCGGGCGGTTATTTTGCAAGGAAAATTGCAACAAAACGTGTGTTGTGTTTACACCTTCCTGCCCGAAACCATGAACACCAAACCGGACAACAGCCGCGTGTGCGATGACCGGGAACAACAAGATTTGTTGGAAACCTACGGCGTGGATGAGTGGATTCGCGTGGATTTTTCCACCGTGCGCGACTACACACCGGAAATGTTTGTCCAGCGTGTTTTGTGCGAACAATTGCACGCCACAACCGTCACCTGTGGCTTCAACTATCGCTTCGGACGACACGGTGCCGGCGACACCGCACAACTAACCACTCTGTGCGCCGCCAAAGGCATTACGGTCGCGGTGGTGCCACCCGTTGAAATCGACGGACAGCCGATTAGCTCCACCCGCATCCGCGAAGCCATCACTGCCGGCGACATGGATGCCGCCCGCCGCCTACTCGGCAGGAATTATTGTCTGCGTCTGCCGGTGACCGATGGCCAACACCTCGGTCGGCGGCTGGATATGCCCACCATCAATCAGCTATTACCCACCGACTGTGTGCTGCCCGCCTTTGGCGTATACGCCTCCTGCGTGGTGGTAGACGGGCAGGTGCGTCCGGCCGTTACCAACATCGGACGCCGACCCACCGTAGGCAGCGACGCTCCTTTGGCCGAAACCTGGATTGCTGATTTTGACGGCGACCTGTACGGAAAAACGGTAGCGGTGTATCCGTTGCGGTATCTGCGGGGGGAGAAAAAGTTTGATTCTTTATCCGCCTTACAAGCGCAGGTGCAAAAAGATGCGGCGGATGCCAAGGCGTTGTTTGACGCGCCCGCACAGCCGACAATCCGAGCGGTGCTGTTCGATTTTGATGACACGTTGCACGACCGCGATGCCGCCTTCCTGCGCGGGCTCAACAAACTATTGTCCCACTATATGCCGGATTGGTCGCAAGAGGTACGGGAAGCAAATGCGCAGGAAATGCTGGTTTTTAACCGCCACGGTTATCATTGTCAGGTGGATTTTCCCGCCTTCCTCCAACATTTCCTGGACAAATGGCACATCCCCGCATCGGTGGACGATGCGCTCGCCCGTTTCTTTTTGCAGTATGCCGCCTCTTGCCAACTGGATGACGATGTAGTGTCCACGATAGCGGCTCTGCGCGCACGCGGTTACCGCATAGGCGTGGTGACAAACGGGTTCTCGCTTCCGCAAAACGCGAAATTGGACCTGAGCGGTCTGCGCCCATGGCTGGATATATGTATCGCCGCCGGTGATGAAGAGGTGCAAAAACCCAACCCGGAGGTGTTCCGCCGTTGTGCGGCGAAGTTGGGCGTACCTTGCGCTTGTTGCGTATACGTGGGAGACTATCCCCCCAACGACGTGTACGGTCCTCTCGAAGCCGGTATGCAAGCCATCTGGCGGGACCCGCAGTTGTCCCCCGACCATCCTTGCTATGACCGGCCTATCCCACCGCACACACACACCATTCACCGCATACAAGAATTGCTTGCGGTATTGCCGTAAACTGTCCCACACACAGCCAAGCGGCCTTCCCCATCCAGCGCCCGTACGCTTGACCTTTCTGCTAAAATGCAGTAAAATAAATTGATTGTATTTTGTCGTTTGGAGGCAATGAATGATGAAAGTTTCCCCTTCTATTTTAACCTGTGACTTTGCACACGGTGCCGAGGCTCTGCAATTTGTGGAGAAAAATGGCGCCGACATGGTGCATTTAGACGTTATGGACGGTATTTTCGTCCCGAATCTCTCCTTTGGCCCGCCGGTCATTGCTTGTTTGCGCCCTCACACCACCTTACCCTTTGACGTGCATCTCATGATGCAAAAGCCGCATCGGTTGATTGAGGCGTTCGCAAAGGCGGGAGCGGATTCGTTGAACATTCATCTGGAATGCGATTCTCCGATACAAGAAACCTTGGAGAAAATCCGTTCTCTCGGTGTGAGTCCCGCCATCACCATCAAACCCAACACCCCCGCGAGTGCGGTGTTCCCATATCTTCCGCTGGTCGATATGGTGCTGGTGATGACCGTTGAACCGGGATTCGGCGGCCAATCTTTTATGGCCGATATGTTGCCGAAAGTCACCGCTCTGCGGCAGGAAATCGACCGGCAAGGGCTGTCTGTATCCATCCAAGTGGATGGCGGCATCAATGCCGAAACCGCTGTTATGGCAGCCAAAGCCGGCGTGGATAACGTTGTCATGGGTAGCGCCTTTTTTAATGAGACGTATCCCCAGGCGCTGGTGAAACAGGTGCAGGCGTTGTAAACAACAGTGTATGTAACGCATCGGTGTCCGCTAACAACCGCCCGTGTTCGGCCGTAACCGCCGCGGCAATCTGCCCGCAACCGCGTAATCGGCCGTGTTCTTCCAATAAACGCCGACGCGCTGTCCACGGACCGGGCAGAGGATAAACCACCAGGTCATACCCCTCGTCCCGTTCATACAAAGCGTTGCCCGGTGCGTTTTCTTCACGAAAATAATGCCAGCGTTCCGCTAACATATATAATGCGTCCGCATCCGGTATGGCATATACCTGCGGGGCGGTGGGTTTGGCGTGAAGCGGAGACACCAACAACACAAACCCTTCATTCACCGGTATCCATTCCACGAGCACATCGCTATACGGTTGACGTCCCGCCGCGGATAACGCCTGTCGTATCAATCGATACATATGCCGACGCGTTTGCTCATCTTTAGGACAACCCTGTTCATCTATATTTTCGAGTAAAATATCTTTGGAACGAAGTTCCTCTGTGGATACCCATACACGCAAAACGCCCCCGTCCACTGGTTCTACCTTCACGCTATCCCCTCATTTCTTTCAAAATAGCCTATTTTTCTTTTCATGATAAACCGTATACATTAATTCCATGATACGCTGTCACCGGCCGTATGCGCAACCGGTAAGTTTTGCCGGGAATCATTTGCACATGCGCCCTATCCCCTCCATCAGAAAGGTGTGATTATATGCCCTTGTTTCTTCGCGGTGTGGCCCTGCCTTTTAACAAAGGACAAGCACCGGATGCCGACGTGTTGGCTGTTTCTGCAACCGGCCCGGTGTATATCCCGTTAGCCAAAGAGGAAGCGGATGCACCGACGTTATGTGTGGAAGAAAATAGCACCGTCGCCGCCGGTCAAGTTTTGTGCCACGTGGACCGGTTGCCTGTTTTCTCCACCATTGCCGGCAAATTCATTGGCACGACAATGGTGAATCATCCTCTGTATGGTTCGTTGTTATGCGCCGTCATAAAACCCACCCGTAGCAAACGCGTGGAAACCTTGCCGCCGGTGGAAGAACCGGATACCGACACCATCATCGAAGCCGCCGCACAAGCATGCATTTATGATGAACTGGACGGCATCCCCTTGGCCGATAAATTACGCCTGTGGCGCATGGCCGAAAACGACCAGGCCGCCTTGCGCTCTATTTTAGTAGCGGATGCCACAGAAAACGACATTTATGGTAGCAGCGCCTGGTGTATTCTGAAAGAACAGGCGCAAGAGGCGTTGTATGGTCTGCAAATGGCCGCCCGTGCCCTGCGCTTCTCCCGCTATCATATCACCACCATGTTGCCGCGCAACCGGCGACGCGCACTTAAACGCCTTATCGGGCGAGAAAACGTTTTCACCACCGGAGACGAATATCCGGTGACGGTATATGACGACAGCCGGGATGATGTTTTTTGCATCGGCATCCAGGCTTGCGCGGCATTGAGCGCCGCGTTACAACAGGGACAAAAACATACCCACACCATTCTCACCGTTGCCGGAGACGGCGTGCCCGCTTCCCGCAACGTGCGCGTCCCCTTTGGAATGGATTTGGAAGAAGTCTTACAAGCTTGCGGGGCCGACCCAGAAGCTACCGTTATTCTCGGTGATGCCATGACCGGCGTGCCCTGTCAAAACACGCACTTCCCGCTATTGCCGGGCATCACCACCGTGCTGGTGATGCAATCACACGCTGTGCGTACGCCGCAGCCCTGCATCGGTTGCGGACGCTGTGCCACCGTATGTCACGCCGGCCTTTTGCCGTATGAAATCGTGCGGCGACTTGAAAATATGCACTATGAACGCCTGCGGTATCTGTCGACAACTTCTTGTGACGGTTGTGGTGCCTGCTCCTACGTCTGCCCGGCTGGTAGAGACGTGGCCACCCAGGTGTTAAATGCCAACGAAACCCGTGGCACTATCTTTTTGAATTGGGGGGGTGTAGAAAATGAATAACATAACCGCCCCACACATCCGCACCGAAGCCGCCAGCCGACACCTGACCAGAGACGTCTTGTTGACCACTCTGCCGTTGTGTATCTTTTCGGCTGTTACCTACGGCGTGCGCCCGGTTTTAATCGTGTTATTCTCCATACTGTCCGCCATTGTGAGTGAATGTGTTTGCTGCCTGTTCCGGCGGCAGAGCATGCAGGTCATCCGTGACGGAAGCGCGGCTGTCACCGGCGCTCTTATCGGATTGGTGATGTCGCCTATGGTGGATTACTGGGTACCCATGCTGGGAGCCGCTTTCGCCATCATTGTGGTAAAGGCGCCGTTCGGCGGCTATGGACGCAACGTGTTCAACCCCGCTGCCGCCGGCATTGCGGTGCTGTCTTATTGCTTCCCGCAGCGTATGTTCACCTATCCCATCGCTTCATCTATGAATCCGCTGCCGACCGGTATGTCGGTAGGGGATGAGGTGGTTACTTCGCTATCTCTGGCGGCGCAACTACGTGCCGACGCCACCCCTTCCATCACCCGTATGCAACTAATTTTGGGCGACTTTGCCGGTCCCATCGGTGCCACAGCCACGTTGTTGTTGGTGGCTTGCGCCGTATACCTGATCTGCCGTGGCACCATCTCCTGCTGGACGGTGGTTCCCTATTTCGCAACCTGCGCGCTGGTCGCTTGGTTGTTCCCGGCCGCGGGCGTAAGCAGAATGTACGGCGTTCTGGCACAAGTGTGCGCCGGATACGTGTTGTTCACCGGCGTGTTTCTCATCAACGACACGGTCACCACACCACGTTTCTGGTTTGCGCGTCTGTTATACGGCGTGTCGGCGGGTGTGCTGGTGATGCTGTTGCAACGCATCGGACGCGTGGAATGCGGATGCTGTTTTGCCATTTTGTTGCTCAACTCCATCGCACCCATCATGGACCGTTGGAGTTGGTACGTGTGGCGGTACGTCACACGGTTCCTACGCATACGGCAGGAGGTGAAGGCGCATGAATAATCGCAAGATCCTACGCCGTCGCTTTTGGCAAACCGCCGGCATTTTTGTCGACAACGCCGTTACAAACAACATCGTGCTTATTCAAGCGCTCGGTTTATGTCCGATCATCGCCGCCGGCACTACCCTCAAAAACGGCGTTGCGCTGACTGTCTGCGCCGCGGTGATTCTGCTGCCGTTGAGTTTTATTGTCAGCCTGTTGGGCGAACGGCTACCAAAATGGTTGCGCCCGGCCGTCTATGTTGTCATTGGCTCGTTGTTGATGGTTGGGGCCGCTTACGTGATGGAAACGTCCATTTCGCCCGAACTATACGCAAAACTGTATCTATTTATCCCGCTCATGGCGGTTAACATGCTGTATACACGCAGCGGCGGCATGACCACCGTGATTTATCCGCTCGCAACCATAGCCGACGCTTTGGGCAGTACCGTTGGATTCGGCATCGTGATTTGCCTTATTTCGGCCTTGCGGGAAATCACCATCAGCAGCACCTTGTGGGACGTCCCTCTGGGATACACCGTGTCGCTGCCGGAGGTCGCCGCCCCCTTCGCCGCTTTCATTTTGCTGGGCTTTTTGTCCGCTCTCTTACAATGGAGTCGGCAACACATCACCGCCTATTTCCGTAAGCGAGAGGAGGAAAACGCATGAGTGAATTTTTGCGCCATGTCGGCTCGGAATTGACCGACCTGTTTTCCTTCTTTGTGACCATCGCTTTATTGCAGAACATCGTGCTGACCACCGGTTTCGGTGCCTCCCTTGTTCTGCTCATCGTTCGCAAACCCAAAAACATCTGGCTGTTCAGCGGCATCATGACCGCTTTTTCCGTTTTGATGGTGCTCATTGCCTACCCGCTGGATATGTATTTCGGCACGGCGATAACCAATCTATGGCGCCCGCTAATGATGATCGGTATTTTGGTCATACTGTATATACCGGCAACGCTGATCATCCGCCGCTGGTGGCCATCCTTCTACACCCGCATCAGTCGACTTTTGCCAATGGCCGCCTTTAACAGCCTCACCGTGGGCATTGCTTTGGTGACCAATGTGCAGTTTTCTTCTAATTTAGGCGGCAACATCGGGCTCACATTCGGCGCTTGTTTGGCCTTTGGCGTCATTACCTGGTTGGTGGCCGAAGGCATTGAACGATTGGATAATCCGGATATGCCCGCCGCCTTTCGCGGCATGCCCGCCACCTTGCTGTATATCGGCATTTTGGCGTTGGCATTGCTCGGTTTTACATCCAATTTCTCGTTGATTTAACGCGGCCAAAGCCGTTACAGGAGGTCTCTTATGGGAATGAAATTGCATCGAAATCGCCGCACTATGTTCCAACGACGGAATCGGGTGCTCACTATCGTGTTGAGTATACTGTCTGCTTTGGCGGTCATCTCCATCGGCTTTTTCAGTGCGAAATTTCTCAATGAACGGCCACAGACCCAACCCGATGCAGGGCAAACGCCCACCGCGTCTGCACCCGCTGAATCGCAAACAACTCTGCCTGTTCAAACACAACCGGAAAGCACCGACAGCGCCATAAAGGAATCTATCTGCCTCTTTCCTCGCTGCAAGAGGAAACCACCCGACTAGGCCTGTTGGAACAGGCTGCAGCAGCCGGATTTAACAGCGTGATTTTCGACCTCAAAGGCGAGGATGGCACGTTATACTATCGCTTCACCAGCAACCAGGCCGTGCAAGTGAACCGGTATGCCGGAAATGCGCTGTCGGCGGAGGATTTGGCAGGCCTATTTGCTGCCATTCGGCAGGCCGGTCTGCAACCCATCCCGCGTCTGTATGCCTTCCGAGACCACGCGGCAGCCAAAATGCTGACCGGTGCTCGTATCACAATCACGGGCAACAGCGGTTGGGTATGGTATGATAACGACCCGGCAAACGGAGGACGTGCATGGCTTAATCCGTATGCCGATGAAGCGCAGCAATACATCCTCGCTTTGTCTCGCGAACTGCAACAAGCCGGCGCTGCTGCCATCCTTCTGGATGGCGTGGAATTCCCCGCACAAACGCAGTCGGCCAATTTCGGCAATTCCTCCAACACCTCCATGAGCCGGAATGAAATTCTAACCGCTTTTGTGCAGAAGGTGCGCACCGCCTTATCCAATTGCCCGATCATCCTCAGCAGCACGTGTCAAGGTGCCTTGGGCATCAACACCACCATCTATGGCAACAACCCACTCACCTTTGCGCCGCATATAGCCGCCCCATTCATTCTGCCAGGGAAACTCGATGCGACCATCCGTGTGGGAGAAACGACCATCGCCAACACACAGGATAATCCGGAAAAAACCGTGCAAGCGCTGGTGGAACAAATGGTGTTGCGTACCAAGGTGATGCAAGCAGACACTCGCCCCACGCTGTGCCCTTGGTTGCAGGCAGAGGGCTATTCCCCCCAACAAATCCGTCAGGAAATTACCGGATGCAAGGCAGGCGGTGTTTCCTCCTTTATCCTCTACCACTCCAAAGGACAATACGATTTCCATTCCCTGAAAGGGGCTTTCTAAACCCCAATGTCATCATACGCTGTCGTATGTTGTCCTGTCACGAAAACACCTCGAAACAAAAAGCGTTGCCATTCCCAAAAGGAATGACAACGCTTTTTCTGTTTATGCCTCGTTTTTGCCGAATTCCGAGAGTTCTAAGTCTGGATTATGTTCGGTAGCCCAGGTGATGTTCCAACTGTTGGTGAACAAAAGCAACTTGCGCCCCTTGAAATCCTGTATACGCCTCGTATCGGAGGTCAAATTGAGCGTTTTTGGGTCTATATCCATGTTTTCAATCCAGCGAATATACTGATACGGCAGGTTTTGCATGCGAATGTCGACGTTATACTCATTTTTCAGCCGGTATACCAACACCTCAAACTGCAACACGCCCACAACGCCCACAATCACCTCTTCCATGCCGCCGCCCAGTTCTTGGAAAATCTGGATAGCCCCCTCCTGCGCGATTTGGGTGATGCCCTTGACAAATTGCTTGCGTTTCATGGTGTCCACCTGTTGCACCAGCGCAAAATGCTCCGGCGCAAAGGTGGGAATGCCCTCAAAACGGAATTTTTGATTACCGGAGCAGATGGTATCGCCGATGGAAAACACACCGGGGTCAAATACACCGATGATATCCCCCGCAAACGCTTCCTCCACCATTTCACGGGATTCCGCCATCAACTGTTGCGGCTGGCTCAGGCGCATTTTCTTATCGCCCTGCACATGATACACTTCCATGCCTTTTTCAAACCGGCCGGAGCAAATCCGCATAAAGGCAACGCGGTCACGGTGTGCCTTGTTCATGTTGGCCTGTATCTTAAACACAAAGGCAGAAAAGTCCGGCATGCAAGGGTCGATCTCCCCCACATCCGCGCGCCGCGACAACGGCGTGGTGGTCATGCGCAAAAACTCTGCCAAAAACGGCTCCACCCCGAAATTGGTGAGCGCCGAGCCAAAAAACACCGGTGTCAGCGAACCGCTACGCACCTGCTCCATATCGAACTCGTCACCGGCACCGTCCAACAGCTCCACATCCTCAGTGAGTGTTTCGTACAACCCAGAGCCGAGCATATCCCGCAAACCCTCGTCCTGCAAATCCACAACCGTAGCCTGCACTTCGTGCTGGGCGTTGCTTTGGTCGTCGTTGGCGGTGAACGCAATGATGCGGCTGTCGTTGCGGTCATACACACCCCGGAACTCTTTGCCGGAACCAATCGGCCAGTTGATGGGATAGGTGCGTATGCCGAGCACCGTCTCGATTTCTTCTATCAAATCAAAAGGATTGCGCGATTCTCTATCCATTTTATTGATAAAAGTGAAAATCGGGATGTGCCGCAACAAACACACCTTGAATAATTTGATGGTCTGTTTTTCCACGCCCTTGGAAGCGTCAATCACCATCACCGCCGAATCCGCCGCCATCAGCGTGCGGTAGGTGTCCTCAGAGAAATCCTGGTGACCGGGGGTGTCCAAAATGTTAATGCAGTAGTCTTTATAATGAAACTGCATCACGGACGATGTGACGGAAATGCCGCGCTGTTTCTCAATCTCCATCCAGTCCGAGACCGCGTGGCGGTTATTCTTTTTCCCCTTGACCATACCCGCCTCTTGAATGGCGCCTCCGTATAACAACAGTTTTTCCGTTAACGTTGTTTTACCCGCGTCGGGGTGAGAGATGATGGCAAAGGTACGGCGACGGCGAATCTCCTGCTCCATAGTGTGCGCCGATTGGCCGCCGGTCGGCGCTTTGTGCAAGTCTTGATTATCCACGATGATGAACCCCCCCACACAGAAAACAGCGGCGACTGTACCCATACAGCCACCGCCTTGGTATCCTGTCACGGTTTTTGTTTATTATATCGCATACCCGACAAATAATCAAGCCGTTATTTCCACAATATTCCTCTCCCACGCACCCCATTCTACGGACATCTCACCAAATGCAACACATGACAGATGCCGGGGATGCTCTCCCCTTGCTGGGAAGAGGTCGGGGACATCAAAGCTCCCGTCGGCGCAAACAGCACCGAACGCAACTTGCCTTGCTCCATGAGCGGCAAAAAATGTGCGCACAGCACCGCCGCCGAACAACCGCAACCCGAACCGCCAGCGTGCACGTCCTGCGTGTCACGGTCGAACAGCAGCAAGCCACAGTCGGTATAATTTTCTTCCAGCGTATAGCCTTTTTGCGCCAACAGCTCGCGATTCAGGCGACTGCCTACCAGCCCCAAATCCCCCGTGGCAATCAGGTCATAATCCGCCGGCTTCGTGCCGGTGTCCTGAAAAAAGCGACACAGCGTATCCGCCGCAGCGGGGGCCATAGCGCTGCCCATATTGTTCATGTCGGTAACGCCCAAATCCTGCACCCGACCGACACAAACCTCCCGCACACACACACCTTTTCCACTGCGCCCGACCACCACCGCACCGGAAGCGGTGGCGGTCCATTGGCTGGTCGGCGTGCGTTGCCCGCCGTATTCCAACGGAAAACGAAACTGTCTCTCGGCGGTGCAAAAATGGGACGAGGTCACCGCCCCACACAAATCTGCCGCCCCGCTATCCACAAAAATAGCCGCCAACGCCAAGGTCTGCCCCATCGTGGAACAAGCCCCAAACTGCCCCAGTAACGGCACGTCCATATCCCGCAAGCCAAAGGTAGAGGCAATGTTTTGGTTAAGCAGATCCCCGGCAAACAGGTATTGTAACTGGCTTTTGGCAACCCCCGTTTTGTCCAGCGCACGGGTGAGCGCCTCCTTTTGCAACGCGCTTTCGGCCTGTTCCCACGTATCCATACCCAGATGGGTATCCTCAAATACCGCATCCAACTGTTTTCCCAAAGGCCCTTCGCCCTCTTTTTTTCCACCGACCGCCGCATACCCTACAATCACCGGGCTGTTCGATAATATGAGTGTGTCTTTTCCGCATCTCTCCGGCATAGCAATCCCCTTCCTTGGTTTCCTTGCACACGCCAAACATCACAGGCATATGCGTAAAACCGACTATACACAAAGTGTGTGTAAAGCAGCATCGGGTTATGCATCGCCATGAAAAAATCAGCACCTTGCACACTGGCTTGAACAAATACCGAGGGGTTTCACACGCAAAATTTTACACATATTGACATTGACATTTTTTTGAGGGTGGTATATAATGAAAGTGCCTTTTACATGACCGACGGATTTCGCGGAGCACCGCGGGGGAGTGTAAAAGTGATGCAGCCGACCGTCTGGGCAAAATCATTTCATCACGAACTGATTTTGTCTTTTTTTATGCATAAACGAAAAGCAAAGGAGCGAAAAACCATGCAATCCAACCACTGGGCCGGATTTGTTGCAGGCACTTGGCAGGATGAAATTAACGTGCGTGATTTCATCCAAACAAACTATACAGAATATACCGGTGACCATCGTTTTCTGGCCGGCGCAACCGAGCGCACCTCCAAATTGATGGATAAGGTACAGGCATTGTTCGCTCAGGAGCGCAAAAATGGCGGCGTGTTGGACATTGATACCGACACGGTGTCTTCGCTGACAAGTTATGCCCCCGGCTATATAGATAAAGAGAACGAACTCATTGTGGGCATGCAAACGGACAGCCCGCTCAAACGCGGTGTCAACCCATTCGGTGGCATCCGCATGGCACGGCAAGCCTGCGAAGCCTACGGGTATAAACTGAGCGATAAAGTGGAGCAGGAATTCCGCTTTCGCACCACGCACAACGACGGCGTGTTCCGCGCCTATACCGACGAAATGCGGAAGGCACGCAAATGCCACGTCATCACCGGTCTGCCGGATGCATACGGACGCGGCCGCATCATCGGCGACTATCGCCGTGTGGCACTGTATGGCATCGACTATCTCATAGAACAAAAACAAAACGACAAGCGTAAACTCGCCGAAAACACGTGCGACCGCGATACCATTCGGCTGGCGGAGGAACTCTTTCAGCAGATACGCTTTTTAGGATTTATGAAAGAGATGGCGGCCATGTACGGCTACGATATCAGCCAGCCGGCCGCCAACGCGCGCGAAGCCATCCAATGGACCTATTTTGCCTATCTCGCCGCTATCAAAGAACAAAACGGTGCCGCCATGTCCCTGGGACGGGTGAGCAGTTTCTTTGACATTTATATCCAGCGGGATTTGGCCAACGGCACCCTCACCGAACAAGGTGCGCAAGAACTCATGGACGATTTTGTTATCAAACTGCGTATCGCCCGGCATCTGCGTACCCCCGAATACAACGAATTGTTCGGCGGCGATCCGATGTGGATCACCGAGGTCATCGGCGGCATGGGCAATGATGGCCGCACCCTGGTGACCAAAAACAGTTATCGTATGCTCAACACCTTATACACGCTGGGATGCTCGTCTGAACCGAATCTGACGATTTTGTGGTCCCGCTCTCTGCCGGAAAACTTTAAGCGTTTCTGCGCCAAAGTGTCCGCGGATACGGATTCCATCCAATACGAAAACGACGATATCATGCGCCCGTTGCACGGCGACGACTATGCGATTGCCTGCTGCGTTTCTGCCATGGAAATCGGCAAACAGATGCAATTCTTCGGTGCGCGGTGCAACTTGGCGAAACTGTTGCTCATCGCCATCAACGGCGGTTACGACACCACCAGCGGCATGCATATCGGCCCCCAAATGCCGGTCATGACCGACGAAACGTTAGATTTCGACGCTGTGATGCAACGGTACTCGATATACATAACCTGGTTGAGCAAATTGTATGTCAACACCATGAACGTCATTCATTACATGCATGACAAATACGCCTATGAAAAAACGCAAATGGCGTTGCACGATACCACCGTTGAACGCCTGATGGCGTTTGGCGTGGCCGGTTTCTCCGTGGTGGCGGATTCGCTCAGTGCCATCAAACACGCGCAGGTGCACCCCATCAAAGACAGCGATGGCTACATTGTCGACTTTGATACGCAAGGCACCTTTCCGCGCTACGGCAACGACGACGATCGCGTGGATTTCATCGCCCGCGACATCGCGCATCAAGTGATTACGGAACTGCGCAAAACCCCCACCTACCGCGATGCGATACACACGCTGTCGGTGCTCACCATCACCTCCAACGTGATGTACGGCAAACACACCGGCGCCACACCGGACGGACGCGAGGCGGGCACACCCTTTGCGCCCGGTGCCAACCCCATGCACAACCGCGAAGAAAACGGCGCGCTGGCATCGCTCAATTCGGTGGCCAAAATTCGGTATGAGGATTGCCGTGACGGCATTTCCAACACCTTCTCCATCACGCCGGAAGCGTTGGGAAAAACCGAAGAGCAGCGCATCGACAACCTCGTGTCCATCCTGGATGGGTATTTCGCTAAAAAGGCGCATCACATCAACGTCAACGTGCTCAACCGCGAAACGTTGATAAAGGCTTATGAAAACCCGGATGCCTACCCGAATCTCACCATTCGCGTTTCCGGCTATGCGGTGAACTTCAACAAACTCTCCCGCGAACAACAACGCGAGGTCATCAGCCGGACCTTCCACGAATCGATATGAGCACCGGGTATATTCATTCCATCCAAAGTCTGGGCACGGTAGATGGACCCGGGGTGCGCTTTGTCGTGTTTGTGCAGGGCTGCCCCTTGCGGTGCAGCTGCTGCCATAACCCGGACACCTGGGCTGTGCAAGAAGGCACCGTGCACACCCCCACAGAGATTGTGGAGAAAGCCAAACGATACCGTGACTATTTCGGGGACAAGGGTGGCATCACCTTGTCCGGCGGCGAACCCCTCTTGCAACCCGCCTTTGCGCGGGATGTGTTTGCTCTTTGCCATCAGGCGGGCATCCACACCTGCCTGGACACCTCCGGCTGCATCCTAAATGCAGAAGTGAAAGCCCTGCTGGCGGAAACCGACCGCGTGTTGCTCGACTGGAAATACACAGACGAGGCATTATATCGCACGCACGTCGGGTGTTCTATGGAGGCCGTCCGGGCCTTCCTCACCTATCTTAACGAGCAGCAAATCCCCGTCACTTTGCGGCAGGTTATCATTCCGACGATAAACGATACGGCCGAGAATGTGCAGCGTCTGCAAGACGTGGCACAACAGCACCCTTGTGTGGATAAAATGGAATTGCTGCCATTCCGTAAACTGTGCCAATCCAAATACGATACGCTGGGGATTCCGTTCCCTTTTGGGCATCTGCCTGAGCCAAGCAAACACACGATGGATACCCTATCCGCGATACTCAAAACGGCACTGTGAAAATACGGTGCTGTTTTTTATCTCTATAACACAACTAAACAGCCGATTTATAAATAAATTTCTTGCTAAGACTCTGCCGATGTGTTATGATTATGTTTGATTTAGCAAAGCATCGTTCAACCAAAAAAGGACCATGCTTGCTTGGCGATATGAAACCATTCAACCTTGCCGGCAACTTGTTTTTTGAAACGAAAATTGGGCCCGTTTGAAAGGAGAATAAACATGCTTAAAACTTCCCCAGCCGTATTTGCGGTCGGCAATCAATATCAAATCATGGTAGAAACCACAAGCGAATGTTTGATGAGTGTCAAAATCGGTGAAAACACCTATTTTGATGAATCAAATGGTATCATGAATTCATTATCTCCTCTTCACCGCGTCAGCGTGCCTATGCAAGCGCTCGACAACGCCAAAGAGTATACCGTCTGCATGCGCCCGATCATCGAGCGCAAACCATACTTCACAAAAACGCAAGAGCCTCAGGAATTTGCTTTTGCGTTTCGCCCAATTCCCCAAAAAAACATCCGTGCATATCACATTGCGGACGCACATAATCAAATCGAACGCCCCGTCAAAGCGGCCAAAGCCTTTGGCAACATAGACCTGCTTATATTAAACGGGGACGTGATCGACCACAGTGGCAATCCCGAAAAATTTGCCAACATTTACGAAATCTGCTCGCTTCTCACAAGTGGCGCCATTCCCGTTATATTTTCTCGCGGAAATCACGACATGCGCGGC
The DNA here is from genome assembly GCA_017423825.1 of Clostridia bacterium. Classification (GTDB taxonomy): domain Bacteria; phylum Bacillota; class Clostridia; order Oscillospirales; family Acutalibacteraceae; genus UBA5905. The sequence goes on from JAFPCP010000066.1 coordinate 17,279, forward strand.
AACTTTGCGGAGAGATTTGCGGATTATACCCCCAACCAACACGGAAACACCTATTATACGTTCCGGCTTGGCAGCATATGGGGCATGCTTCTCGATTGTGGCGAGGATAAAGTCGATACCAACAGCGAATATGGTTTCACGGTAGCTTGTCACCATTTCAGAGAAAGACAAACCGAATATATAAAAGCGGTTATCGCAGACGCCGAAAAGGAATATGCCGCACCGGGCGTCAAGACCCGCCTGATAATATCCCACAATCCTTTCACCCAAAAGCTCATGGCTCCGTTTGACATCGAAGAGGACATATATCGTGAATGGGCGTCCCTCTTAAAAGAACACGTCAAACCCAACCTGATGGTTTGTGGGCACACGCACAAATATGGTGTGAGTTTTGTCGGCGGCGAAAATGACAACTACGGCCAACCTTGCCCCGTGGTCATTGCCTCTGAACCACAGCCCGATCGTTTTATCGGCTGCGGATTTATTATCAACGGCACGCAAACGGATGTGGTTTTCACCGATAGCGACGGCAACACCCTTTCCAAAGAAACGTTAGATACATAAAAACACAGGCGGATACAATTGTATCCGCCTGTGTTTTTTATCCATTCAAAGGCCACTATGCGACGCAAACCACCCGAACAAGTCGGTTTATACGTCGTATTTTATACAGACAACCGCGTGCGCAGGGAGTTCATTTTCAAACGTATAATCCTCCCATACCACGCCGTCTTTAATAATCTTACATTCGGTGATTGTATTAGCCCCTTCCAAATCCAAAGCAACACGCACAGCTTCTTGCTTTACGTTGGCCATAACCAGACAACCATCTTTGTCCTTGGCCGCGCAAGCATACACGCCTTCCGGTAACTCACCGACATAAACCTGTTTGCCTCGCTCATAAAGTTCGCCAAAGGCAACGAGGGAATAATAGGCAGGAAGCGGTTTAAGTGTCATGCAGTTAAACAGCCCGGAATAGATTCCCACATCGCATCGTGCATCATAGAACATCGCGCTCTCCAAGGCGGTGTTCTGCAAGGCAAGCATCATCGCACAAGTAAACGCAGCGTGTTGTGCCGTTCCTTTTAGGTCAGGGTGCCAGTTCCATTCATTCAACGTTTGTTCCGTGTGTGTATATCCGGCTTCGTCCAAACGCATTTTGACGTACTCCGCCCACCGAATGTTCCCTTTTACATCGTCGTAACTATGCCACGAGAAAAAGTCAAGCGGACAATTATGCGCCTTAATGTAATCCAGAAAACCATCAAAGAAATCAACAAAATATCCATATCGCGGCGAACAGGCAGCAAATCGGGTGTACCCGTTTGTAATAGCATAGAAACCGCAGCTTCCATAACCTCCTATTTTCAAATGGGGGAATTTGGCTTTCAGATGTTTTGAGGCCACTTCATACAGCTTATAGAAATCCTCCGCGGACCCTGTCCACATTTGGTTTTCTTCCGGCGTTTCGTAATTGTCCGGCTCGTTCCATATTTCCCAATACGTTATTTTATAGCGAAAACCATTCGCCCAGCCTTCCGTATAGTGCCGAATAACCCCTTCACATATTTGGGCCCATTTATCATAGTCTTCCGGCGGGTTTATGCGATATGCCTTTACCTTGCAAAAGTTTTCAATGGTCACACCCAGTCTGAAAAACGGCTCGATGCCACGCTCTACAAGGGCTGTAATAAGCAAATCCGTAAAAGCAAAATCATAACTTTCCGGATCCTGGGGGTCCGCAGAAAAATCTCGAAACAGATTAGGGATATCCACAAAAACCCCACCTCCGTATGCACCGCCCACATCATGCAAACGAGAATACGGAACATGTGCATTTTGCAAATAGTCACACATGGAAAAATCAATGCCTCTAAAAGGCGGTTGACCTACCCCGTTCATCGGTTTAATGGTGCCAATCTCTTGTGCGAAATTCACAGCAATTCTATCCATTTCACAAACTCCTTTGCCACTTTATTGGCTACTTATGATAAATAATACATACCCACCATGCGATTGTCCACAAATTTTGCAGCAAATTCTTGCAAATTTGTTTTTTAATCCAATCGGCTTACACAAAGCCATCGCAAGTGCTACTTAGGAGCAATCTCAAATGTCTATTTACAAAAAATTCCTATGTGTTATAATATACAAAAACCATCCGCACACAGCATTTTGAAAGGAACGGTATCTGCATGGAAAACATCAAACATCTTTTGCCCACGGTTGCTCGGTATTTCAAGACAAATTTACATACCCACAGTACCATTTCCGATGGCCAAATCACCCCCAAAGAACTTAAAAAAAACCTATAAAGAGTTGGGATATCAAATCCTTGCCATTACAGATCACAACGTCATTGTCGACCATTCGAACATGACAGAACCGGATTTCTTGATGCTTACCGGTGTGGAAATCGATCTGAATCACGAAAGTTACCGTCCCGGATTTGACGGAAAAACCTACCATCTTAATCTGATCTCCAAACGGCCGGATAATCTTTGGGTTCCCAACAAAGCAACGCACTATTTCCACGGATGCAAAGAATACTTAGATAGCATGCAATGCGAGCACATGGATTTGTGCCACGATCCGGAATCTGTAAACAAAATGATTGCAAAAGCCAACGAGATGGGATTTATTGTGATGTACAATCACCCCACCTGGTCCTGCCAAAGTTATCCGGACTATGCGCCGCTAAAAGGCTTTTGGGGCATAGAGCTGCGTAACAGCGCGTGCTGTGAGTTAGGCAACAACGAAAACAACGCACGCGTTTTCAAAGACCTTTTGAATCTTGGTAATCGGTTGTATCCAATGGGTGCAGATGATACGCATAATCCCGCGGAATTGGGGCAATCCTGGCTGATGGTGGGCGCTCAAACGCTGGAATATAGCTGTGTAATGGAAGCGCTGGAAAAGGGCGATTTCTATATGAGCTGTGGCCCGCAAATTTTCAGTCTTACGATACAGGAAAACGTTCTGAAAATCACCTGCTCCGATGCCCAATATATCACGCTGGAAAGTCACGGTCGGTTTGCCCGCCGCGCGGCGGCTAATGGCAACGCTTGGATTCAGGAAGCCAAATTTGACCTGACAGATTTTATCAGCAAAGCAGACGGCGACACAAACGCGTATATCCATCTGACCGTCACCGCGCCTGATGGCACCTATGCCGCCACCCGCGCCTACTATGCGGAAGAATTGTACTGGGGAGAAAATTGTTATGACATGCAAAACGTATCTGTTTGACTTTGACGGGACGCTGGTGGATTCCATGCCAACCTTCGTTTCCGCTATGCTGCGCATTTTGGACGAAAACCATATCCACTACGATAAGGATATCACAAAAACCATAACGCCTTTGGGGCTGAATGGCACCGCCGAATACTTTATAAACGACTTAGGGTTGGGTATGCCCAAGGACCGTTTGATACACATTATGAAAGAATATATGCTGGATGCCTACTTTAATACGATTCCCGCTAAACAAAACGTGGAACATGTGTTAAGGCAACTCAAAAGCCGTGGCGCCAGTTTGAATGTTCTTACCGCCAGCCCCCACATCACGTTGGATGCCTGTCTGAAACGCCTGGGCTTATGGGAGCTTTTTGACAACGTCTGGTCCTGTGATGATTTCCAGACAACCAAAGCCAACCCAAAAATATACCAAAAAATCGCCGAAAAACTTCACACCAGCGCTAAGGACGTTGTGTTTTTGGACGACAATTTGCATGCAGGCGCAACCGCTAAGTCTGCCGGTATGCAGGTGTGCGGCGTATACGATGATTCATCCAAAGAATACGTGGAGCAGATAAAGGCCGTAACCGACTTTTATATTTACGATTTTATGGAGTTGCTTGATTTGTAAATCTCAAAAAGGCTTGACCGGATTTGGTCAAGCCTTTTTTCATAGCATTTGCATCACCCAATACGCGACGCCGTAAATCACACTCGCCACGGTGCCGTACACAATCACCGGCCCCGCAATGACAAACATCTTCGCCCCGAGGCCGAGGATATAGCCCTCTGCTGCTGTCAATATAGGACACATTAATTACTCTTGCTTTCAAACAAAAGTTTTCTATAAACCGATGGTGAACACCCGAAAAATCTTTTAAAAACTCTATTAAAATATGTAGGTGAAGAAAAACCGCAATCTGTTGCAATCTCTAAAATAGAGTTCTCGGTTTCCTTTAATTTTTTAACAGCATGATGTGCTCTTAAAAAATTAATATATTCAAAAATTGTTGAACCCGTTACCTCTTTAAACATATGACAAATTGTATACTTATTATATTTCACAAATGAGCAAATCTCATCAAGTGCAATAGGTGATTTAAAATTAGTATCTATATAGTAAACGACCTGTTCAATTTTTTTGAATTGATCTTTGGGCATTGCCAAAGGA
>JAFPCP010000067.1 GCA_017423825.1 Clostridia bacterium
TAACGGGTATTGTGTGTGTTTCGTTCTGTCTACACTGTTTAATTTTCAAGGTCCTCTGCGCCGCCCTTTTTTTGCGGACAGCTTTGCTATCTTACCACTTCTCTCCCCTTTTGTCAACACCTTTTTTTAACTTTTTCTCAGTTTTTTTCTCTACCCCTTATCTTGTATGCAACAAACACATCCCACCACTAATTATAGGGCGCAAAAAAGCCGGATATGTGCATTTTGCACACATCCGGCAATCTGTTAACGTCCCAACCAAACGCCGCTTAACGGCGGGAGATGCAACATGTCCCCCTCCAAGCGACCGTCTCCAACCAGCACACGCGCGCCAGCCATCTGCGCCGGCAACCGCACCGTATGCTCGGTTTCGCTACCGTTCACCGCGCACAACAGAGCGCCGTCTCCTTGCTCGCGCGTAAAGCACACCACCGCCTCGTGCGAATCCACCTGGCGCAACACGCCCTCTCCCAGTGCGGGGCACTCTCGGCGGGCGGCGCCCAACGCGCGATACCACGAGAGCAGGTCTTTATCCTCCCGCCCCCACGGATAGGTCTGTCGATTAAAGGGGTCTTTATACCCTTCCATGCCGGCCTCGTCTCCATAATACACGCACGGCACCCCAGGCAACGCAAACTGCAACAGCGTTGCCAATTTCAGCCGCGCCGTTGCCAGCCGCCGCTGATCGTCGGACAGGCGTTGTTCCGCCTGCCAACTACGCCCCCGCTGGCGGCTCGGCTCGCCGCCAAGCAACGTCAACGCCCGCTCGGTATCGTGAGTGCCGATGTGGTTCATGAGCAACCGCAGCACCTGCGGCGGATAATTCTCCACAATATCCAACACACGGTTAAAAAACGCGGTGCGACCGCCTTCCAACAAATACAGCAGTATCGCCTGCCGAAAAGGATAGTTCATCACGCTGTCCAACTGTCGCCCCAGCAAATACCGACGGCGATGGCCGTAACTTTCCTTGTTGCTGGCGTCCTCCCACACCTCACCCAACACAAGCGCATCGGGATCGGTTTGTTTCGCACGGTGGCGCAACGCATCCAAAAAACCATCCGGCAATTCGTCCGCAACATCCAGTCGCCATCCGGCGGCGCCCGCCCGCAACCACCGAGCCGTCACGCCGTCCGTGCCATTTATATATTCCATAAAAGAGGGGGATAATTCCTCCACCTCCGGTAAGGTTTCAAACCCCCACCAACTGCCGTACTCGTTGGGCCAACGGCGAAAATGATACCATGCCGCATACGGCGAATCGGGTGTGTTATACGCTCCCACTGCCGGATATCGACCGGCGCGGTTGAAATACACGCTATCCGCGCCGGTGTGGCTGAACACGCCATCCAGCAAAACATGCATCCCACGCTTAGCGGCCTCTTGCGTTAACCGACAAAAATCCTCCTGCGTGCCGAGCAACGGATCGATGCGGGTATAATCCGCCGTGTCGTACCGATGATTGGAATGTGCCTCAAAAATCGGATTGAGGTATAAGCAGGTGACGCCGAGCGCCGCCAAATAATCGAGCTTTTCGGTTATCCCGGCCAAATCCCCACCGTAATAATCGTTGTTCCACACGCGCCCTTGCGCGTCCGGCTGCCACACAAGCGGCTCCTGCCAATTCTCGTGCATCACGCGGTCGCCCGGCACATCCGGCTTCGCTGTGCCGGAGGTCGCAAAGCGGTCGGGAAAAATCTGATACATCACACCGCCGACCGGCCAATCCGGCGTGGTGAGGGTTGTTTCGTAACAAGTGAGCTGCCAAAGCGGCTCGCTCGTGGTATAGGAATAGGCTGCGCGGCCGTCCGGGGTGCGCACCAGCCACCCGGTGCCGAGCGCCAAGTCCAACCGAAACCCATACCAATACAACCCCGCCGTTTGGGGGGTGTAGTGGATGTCCCACCACTCGTGCTCCTCGCCTTTCATGCCGGCCCAAAACATGCCACACTCTTCCCGCGGGGCGCCGTCCGGCTGTATCGTCAAGAAGGCGCCATGACAACCCCAGCACCGAGGCAGACAAATGCGAAAAAATACCGGCGTGTTTTCTGCCACGGCACCAAACGGCGCCCGATACGCCTGATTTCGGGAATCAAACAACGCCCACACCGGTTATCCCTCCTTGTTCTACTCTTTTTCTTCCTGCAAACGAAGCCAACCGTATCCTAACACTTCATCCGTAGATAACAGCATAATAAACGCGTCCGGATCGACTTGGTACACCAGCCGTTTCAGAGGATATATCTCCTCCCGCCGCACGGCGCATAAAATCATATTTTGTTCGTTGCCGGTATATGCACCGACCGCTTTGAGCAGCGTGGCACCACGTTCCAGGTCCTCCATCAGCCGTTGCACCAATTCCGGTTGCTTCTGGGATAAAATCATGGCCATTTTCCCGCGGCGGCCGCCGTATACCAACCAATCGGTCAGCAACGACGAAACAAACACCAGCACCACGGCATACAACGGGCTTTCCAACTGTCCGTAAACCAGCGCCGACAGCGCAATAACCACGCCGTCCACCGCCAAAAGCAATTTTCCGATAGGAATATGCGGCCAGCGGCGCTCCAACAACCTTGCCACGATTTCGGTGCCGCCGGTGGTGCCGCCGCGCGTCATAATGAGCCCCACACCGAGGCCCATCAGCGCACCGCCAAACAGGCAAACCAGCATCCGCTCGCCCTGAAACGGCGGTAAAATCGATGCAAACACGTCCACCCACACCGAGGACAACACCGTCCCCAGTAAGGTGCGCACCGCCAGCCGATTGCCGAGGCGCAACCACGCCACCGCCAACAACGGAATGTTGAACAACAAAATCACCATACCGATGGGCAAGTCAAACGATAAATACTGCTCGCTGATATAATGCAACATCGTCGCCAGGCCGGTCACGCCGCCCGGCGCGATGTCGTTGGGCGCCGTAAACACGGAAACCGCCAAGCCATACGCTACGCTGCCCAGATTGAACAAGGCAATATCCGCCAGCCATCGTTTCCAAGTTCCCTGCCTCTTCACAAGCGAGTTCCTCCTTTTTATTCCGCAGACGTTTCCCCCACACAAAGAGAAAACAACTCCCGCACACGCTCGACGCGACCGCTCAGGTACAAATACCCAAACAACGCTTCCATCCCGGTTGCCCGGTGATAGTCCGCGCCGGAGCGAGCGGTGTGCGCATTGCGCCCGCGCTTATATATGCTTTCTTCTTCCGGCGTCAACACCGGCAACACGCGTTCCAGCGCCGCTGCCTGTGCTTCGGCGCGCACGTCCTGCACCGCCAAACGATGCAGGTCGTTCACCGGCCGATTCGCCTGCGACAACAGCCGCTCTCGTACCAGCAAACTGTATACCCCATCCCCAACAAACGCAAGCGCGAGCGGGCTCAGAGTATGTACATCCAATTCCCGAGGGTATAATCTCTCCATATCCTCGTCCCCTATTTCACAAACTCAAACTCAAAATCGTATATGCTGACTGTATCGCCCTCTTGGATGCCGGCTTTTTCCAACGCTTCAATCACACCGGCAGACTGCATCACTCGTTCAAAATACTGCAACCCTTCCGGCTCGTCAAAACGCACGCCGCGCATCACCTGCAACAGCCACGCGGCTTCTACCATAAACACGCCATCTCGATTGGTGATGTTCACCGACCGGTCGCGCAACGCATCGGCCGACGGCAACACCTCCGGCTCCGGCTCGAACTGCCGCACCGGGGGCAGTTTGCTGAGCATCTCTCCGCATTTTTTCACCAATTCATCAGTCCCATGGGCGATCGGCGCCATCAGCGGGAAATACGTATACCCCCGCTGTTCCATGGCCTGCGCAAACGCGTCCAGTTGCTCCTGTGTGGCGAGGTCACATTTGTTGCCCGCCACCAACATCGGGCGGGAAGCCAATTCCGGATTGAATTTTTCGAGCTCCTCGTTGATGGTGTCAAAATCCATCAAGGGGTCGCGCCCTTCGCTGCCGGCAACGTCCACCACGTGCACGAGCAAACGGCACCGTTCCACGTGCCGCAAAAAATCATGCCCCAAGCCAACTCCATCGCTGGCACCTTCTATCACGCCGGGAATGTCCGCCATGACAAACGATACGCCCGGAGCGGGCCGCACCACGCCCAGAACCGGCGTGATGGTGGTGAAATGGTAGTTCGCAATTTCCGGTTTTGCTTCGCTGACAACCGAGATGAGGGTGGATTTTCCGACGTTCGGGAATCCCACCAGCCCGACGTCCGCAAGCAATTTCAGTTCCAACCGCAGCTCCCGCTCCTCACCCGGCACACCGGGTTTGGCAAAGCGAGGCACCTGACGGGTGGGGGTGGCAAAATGGTTGTTTCCCCAACCGCCGCGACCGCCTTTGGCCGCTATGAACGGCTCATCCGCAGACATATCCGCCATCAAACGCCCGGTTTCGTTATCATACAACAACGTGCCGCGGGGCACCCGAATCACGCAATCTTCCCCGCTTTTGCCGAAACAGCGGTTTGCTGCGCCGTTGCCGCCGTGCGCGGCCGAGAACTTTCGCTGATAGCGAAAATCCGACAGCGTGTTCATGCCGTCATCCGGCACAAACACGATATTACCGCCACGCCCGCCGTCTCCGCCGTCCGGACCGCCCGCCGCCACGTATTTTTCTCGATGAAACGACACCGCGCCGTCTCCGCCGTTGCCGGCTTTTATCTTTATGATTGCTTTGTCCACAAACATAAGGATTCCCCTTTCCTGCCTTAGCGTATGCATTTTTCCGCCAAATATCGGCGAAACGAGAAAATCCCCGCCGTGACCACGGCGGGGATTTAGACATTACTGTTTCTCGTAAACGCTGACGCGCTTGCGGTCTTTGCCCATACGCTCAAACCGCACCACACCATCGGCCTTCGCAAACAGGGTATCGTCCGAACCGATGCCCACATTGGTGCCGGGATGGATATGCGTACCACGCTGACGCACCAGAATGTTGCCGGCCAGCACGAACTGACCGTCCGCCCGCTTCACGCCGAGACGCTTAGACTCGGAATCACGGCCGTTTTTGGTAGAGCCGACGCCCTTTTTATGGGCGAACAACTGGATGTTCAATTTCAACATAGGATTACACCTCCGTATTCATTAACTGTATCCTCTCGGGATACTGGTCTTGCAATGCTTGCAAATGCAACTGCAATCCGGCGAGAACCGTTTGACAATGCGCGGCAGCCTCTTCGGCTATCCGCAGGTCCATACGCCCGTCCTTCACATGCACCTGTGCCGGCACATGCAAAATGTCAGTCACCGTGTTTGCCGTCAGATAGACCGCCGACGATACCGCCGCACAAACCACATCTTCACCGGCTGGGCCGGCACCGGCGTGACCGGTAATGCAAAAGCCACATAAAAGCCCTTGCACAGCACGAAACCGTACCTGTATCATAACTCAACCGGTAATGGTGTCGATTTGCACCTTCGTGTAAGGCTGACGATGGCCCAACTTGCGGGAGCTGCCCTTTTTCGGCTTGTAGGTGAAAACGGTGATTTTCTTTCCTTTGCCGGTTTTCAGCACACGCGCCGTGACAGAAGCACCCTCCACATACGGGGCACCCACCTTCAACGCCGCATCGTCGTGCAGAGCAACCACTTTGTCAAAGGTAACGGAAGTTTCTTCGGCAGCGTCCAGCTTTTCAATATACAGAACGTCGCCGTTCTGCACCTTGTACTGCTTGCCGCCGGTTTCAATAATTGCGTACATAGGCGTACCTGCCTTTTCTTTTAGACTCGCTGTGCAGGGCGGACGAAAACCCGTCTCTCGCTGCCGATAAACGGCGCCCGGTACATGCGGCATCGGCCATTATAACATACCATTTCGCGTCTGTCAACGGTTTTTTTCATTTCTTTATTTTGCGCGGTTTCGGACAGCGCGGAGAACGCCAGCCACCGCCCCTCCCCGCAACAAGCCCCATCCGCCACACAGGCGAAACGCCGATACAAAAGCGTGTTTTCTGTGCATAAAGCAGAAAAACAAAAAAACCATTGACAAAAAGTCGTTTTGCGCATAATATGGATGCATAGGGGCGTGCCCCTTTGACAAACACCATGCCTGGCGGCTTTATCCCGGCCGACGGCAGATTTATTGGGAAGGGTGAAAACAATATGGTATTAGATAAAGTAAAAGCAATCCTCAGTTCGCAATTTGATGTGGAGGCAGACTCCATCACGGCAGAAACCAACATTGTGGATGATTTAGGGGCCGACTCTTTGGATTTGGTGGATATGCTCATGTCCCTCGAGGACGAGTTCAGCATCGGCGAAATCCCGGATGAGATGATTGAGAAAATTCGCACTGTTGGCCAGTTGGCTTCTTATATCGAAGAAAACATGTAATTCGCAACCGACAGGCTACCCAAGGGGCAGAGCGTGACTCTGCCCCTTTTTTATCCTATTAATACATGGTGAGAGGTGACAGGCATGGAGATTCGACCGATGGTTTCGGCCCATGTTCCGGCGTTGGCCGAACTGGAAAAGCAATGTTTCAGCACCCCTTGGTCGGCGGCCGCACTCGCAGAGGAGCTGGAAAACCCTCACGCGGTGTTCCTCGTGGCTTGTGACGCACACACCGTCTATGGCTATATCGGTATGCACCATTTGGGAGATGAAGGGTTCATCACCAACGTCGCCGTTTCACCCGATGCCCGACGCCAAGGGATAGGCAAATCTTTGCTGGCAGCTGCCGCCGCTTATGGGCAAACCCACGCACTGTACCGCCTAACCTTAGAAGTGCGCGTTTCAAATGCCGCCGCTATCGCCTTATATGAAACTTGCGGCTGGGTACGGGACGGCACACGGCCCGGCTTTTACCGCGCGCCGACCGAGGACGCCGCTATCTATTCATTATACTTCTAATCCGCATCTACCCCATATATTAAGGAGAAAATTGTATGCGTATACTGGGAATCGAATCCTCTTGTGACGAAACCGCCGCCGCCGTGGTGGAGGACGGGCGTACCGTCCTATCCAACGTGGTGGCTTCACAAATAGAAGAGCACCGCCTGTACGGTGGCGTTGTGCCGGAAATCGCCAGCCGCCGCCACGCCGAGGCTATCAGTGGCGTCGTGAAGGAGGCGCTTGAACAGGCGCACACCACCCTCGCAGACACAGACGGCATCGCGGTCACCCACGCACCCGGTCTTATCGGCGCGCTTTTGGTGGGGGTGAGCTTCGCCAAAGGTCTCGCGATAGCCACCGGCAAGCCGCTCGTGCCGGTGCACCATCTACGCTCGCACATCGCCGCCAACTATCTGGCACATCCGGACTTGAAACCACCCTTTTTGTGCTTGGTTGTGTCCGGCGGGCACAGCCACATTGTGCGGGTGGACGACTACACCCAATTTGCTGTCATCGGCCGCACGCGGGACGATGCCGCGGGCGAATGTTACGACAAAGCCGCGCGCGCGATGGGCATGCCTTATCCCGGCGGCGTGGCGCTGGACCGCCTGGCCGCACAGGGAAATCCGCAAACCTACGCTCTGCCCCGTCCTCACGTGGAGGGCAGCCGGTATGATTTTAGCTTCTCCGGCTTGAAAACGGCGGTCATCAACCGCCTGCACAACGCCGAACAAAAAGGCGAAAGCGTCAACAAAGCCGACCTGTGCGCCTCGTTCCAGCACACCGTGACCGACCTGCTGGTCACCAACACCCTGCTCGCGGCAAACGACCTCGGCATGGACACCATCGTCTTGGCGGGTGGCGTTTCCGCCAATTCCGGTCTGCGGGCGGGCATGACCGCCGCTTGCGCACAAGCCGGCTATCGCCTGTTTGCACCGCCGCTGTCGCTGTGCGGTGACAACGGCGCCATGGTCGCCGCCCAAGGTTACTACGAATGGCTTGCTGGCCACACCGCCGGCGCCGACCTCAACGCGGTGGCCTCCCTGCCGATTACGGAATCTTAACCCCCTGCGTTACAAAACAAAACACCCCTGTGCGCAAGACACGCTTGTGCACAGGGGTTTCTTTTTGTTTATATCCGCAACCGTCAAATGGCCTGCTCGCGAAAACCGTCCGGCCACAAGGTGAGCATGTGGGAAAAGCCCGCCTCTTTCATCCGTTGCACCGCCAAAGGAAATGCGCAATCCATCGTGCCGACGGCGTGGGTGTCTGCACCCAGCACCACCTGACCACCCAGTTCGTAAATCCGCCGCAACAAAAAATCTGCCGGATACGGCCGGTCGCGCCAACGGCGAGAGATCGCCCCGGTGTTGACCTCCACCACCGGCGTTACCGCCAACACCTCTTCCAGCGCACGGGTGGCCATCTTGCGATAGGTCGGGTTATCCTCATCTATCAGGCTGAATTTTGTAATCACATCAAAATGCCCGACGATGGTGGGCTTGTTTTTGCGCACGTGGTCCACAAGCGTGTCAAAATAACACTGCGAAAACGCCATCCAGTCCCCGCCAAACTCTCGCGCGACACAGTCCTTCTGGATGTCCGCCGCGTGGTCGATGGCGTACACCCGCTCGTCAAACAACAAATAATGCACCGAGCCGAGGAAATAATCCAACTCTTTGGTGATGGCCGGATCCGAATGATAATCCAATTCCAGCCCACGAAGCAGGGTGATGCGGTCGGCATATTTTTCTTTCAGCCGATTCATCTCCGCCAAATATGCCGGATATTCCGATGTTTTCATGCAATAGCTCGGGTCGCACGGCGTATCGCTGTGATCGGATATGCCGAGCGCCGGCATGCCCAACGCAATAGCCGCCAACACCATATCTTCCATGGAATCGGCGCCGTCCGAAAAGTTTGTGTGCGTATGATATGCACAATAGGTCATGCCCATCGCCCCCTTCTTAGTCTATGTGTCATCATACCAAACCGCCCCTGATTTTGCAAGTCTTATGCCGTAGGATTTTATCCTTTGGGGAAAACCAACAAAAAAAGCGCTAATCTTATCAAAAAATTAACATAATAACTCTTGCAAACCCCCTTCGTTACGCGTATAATGATATTTGTAGAAAAAATGGCTTTTTTGTGCCGTTTTTGCGGGGAGCTCCCCGTACACCAGCGAAAGGAGAAACACTATGACCAACAACAAGACTATCCGCAAATGGCTGGATGAGATGACCGCGTTATTGCAACCCGACAACGTCGTCTGGGTGGACGGCAGCGACGAACAACGCGAGGAACTGCGCCGCCTGGCCGTTGAATGCGGCGAACTGTTCAAGCTCAATCAAGAAAAACTGCCGGGGTGCTATCTGCACCGCACCAACCCCAACGACGTGGCGCGTGTGGAAGACCGCACCTTTATCTGCACCTCCAAGCAAGAGGATGCCGGCCCCACCAACAACTGGTGCGAGCCGCAAGAAATGTATAAAAAATTATACAACATCGCACGTGGCAGCTATCAAGGCCGCACGATGTACGTTATCCCGTATTCCATGGGCCCCATCGGCTCGCCGCTGGCTAAAATCGGCTTAGAAGTGACCGATTCGGTGTACGTGGTGCTGAACATGCTCATCATGACCCGCGTCAGCCCCAAAGTGCTGGAAGTGCTGGGCGACAGCGACGACTGGGTGCGCGGTTTGCACTCCCGTTGCGATATCGATCCGGAAAATCGCTACATCTGCCATTTCCCGGAAGATAACACCATCATCTCCGTCAACTCCGGCTACGGCGGCAACGTGCTGCTTGGCAAAAAATGTTTCGCCTTGCGCATCGCCTCCTATCAAGGCTGGAAAGAGGGCTGGATGGCCGAGCACATGCTCATCCTCGGCTTGCAAAACCCGAAGGGCGAAGTGCACTATATCGCCGCCGCGTTCCCCTCTGCCTGCGGCAAAACCAACCTGGCCATGCTGATCCCCCCCGCGTATCTGCGCGAGAAGGGCTATAAAGTGTGGACCGTGGGTGACGACATCGCCTGGATGCGCATCGGCGAGGACGGCCGTCTGTACGCCATCAACCCGGAGAACGGCTTCTTCGGCGTGGCGCCCGGCACCAACGAACATTCCAACTTCAACGCCTTGGAATCCACCAAGAAAAACACCATCTTCACCAACGTGGCGCTCGACCAAAACGACAACACCGTTTGGTGGGAGGGGCTCAATAAAAATCTGCCGGAGAACGCGCTGGATTGGAAGGGCAATCCGTGGGATCCCGCCAAGTTCAACAAAGCCGACAAATCCACCTGCGCCGCCCACCCCAACTCCCGCTTCACCGCGCCGGCTGAAAACTGCCCCTGCATCTCGGATGAGTTCAACAAGGGCGCCGGCGTTCCGATTTCCGCCATCGTATTCGGTGGCCGTCGCGCCAAATGCGCGCCGCTGGTCTATCAGTCCCGCGACTGGGAAAACGGCGTATTTGTCGGTTCCGCTATGGCGAGCGAAACCACCGCGGCCGCGGCCGGCGCTGTCGGCGTCGTGCGGCGTGACCCCATGGCCATGTTGCCGTTCTGCGGCTATCACATGGGTGACTATTTCCGTCATTGGCTGGATATGGGTAAGAAATTGGGCGACAAGGCTCCCAAGATTTTCAACGTCAACTGGTTCCGCACCGACGACGAGGGCAACTTCTTGTGGCCCGGCTTTGGCGATAACATGCGCGTGCTCAACTGGATTGTTGACCGTTGCGAAGGCAAAGCCGACGCCACCGAAACCGCTATCGGCTACGTGCCGAAGCCCGAGGATATCGACCTGACCGATTTGGATATGGATAAAGCCACCTTGGAAGATATCCTGACGGTCGATACCGAGGTCTGGACCCGCGAAGCCGCCGAAATCGAAGAACATTACAAGAAATTCGGCGACCGTCTGCCCGCAGAACTGCGCGCCCAACTGGAAACCCTCAAAAAGAATCTGTCTTAACATCCCTGTTGCCCCCGGCGTGAAACATCGCCGGGGGCACTTTTGCGTTATTTGACAAATTTCTGCAAAAACCGTATAATGTCTCTATTAAATATTGCGGCAAACCGAGGAGGTTTTTATATGCAAACACAAGCCCCTGCTCATACCTCTGTCACGATACAAGAAGTGACCACCAAAAA
>JAFPCP010000068.1 GCA_017423825.1 Clostridia bacterium
GGCTATAAAACGGTTCCCACCGGCATACAACACGGAACCGTTACCATCATAATAGACGATATGCCTCTGGAAATCACGACCTATCGGTTGGACGGTGCCTATTTGGACGTCGTCGCCCGGAAACGGTCACCTTCACCTCTTCGCTGCAAGAGGACTTGCGCAGAAGGGATTTCACCATCAATGCCATCGCATATCATCCGACCGCCGGATTTACAGACACCTTCTCCGGCATGGCGGATTTGGATGCAGGACGTATTTGTTGTGTGGGCGACCCGGAACGCCGCTTCACAGAGGATGCTTTGCGTATTCTGCGCGCTTTGCGGTTTTCCTCTGTGCTGGGATTTTCTATTGATAAAATAACGGCGCAAACCATTCATCGGCTTGCCCCGTTGCTGCGTCGCATATCCCCGGAACGAATCGCGATGGAACTCAAAAAACTGCTCGGTGGAAAAAACGTGCAACAAGTGTTGTTGGAATTTGCCGATGTGTTGTGTGTGGTTTTGCCGGAATTGCAACCCATGATCGGTTTGCGACAAGACAATCCCTACCACCATTTAACCGTGTACGAGCACACGGTGGAAACTGTCGCGTCGGTTGAAAACACATCCGTTTTACGGCTAACCATGCTGTTCCACGATTGCGGGAAACCAAATTGTTACACACGCGATCTCATGGGATTGGATCATTTCAGAGGACACCCCGCTATCAGCGTGATTTTGGCTGAAAGAGCCATGAATCGTCTGCACTTGGATAAGCAAACCATACGTTGTGTGAAAACTCTCATCCAACACCACGACGATACCTTGCGCAACGACGATGGCAGTCTATTGCGTCTATTGCATCGCTTTGGACCGGAAATGGCCCACCAACTCGTACAAGTGCAACGAGCCGACGTGTTGGGGCAACATCCGGACAAGTTGGACAGACTGCATTTCTTGGACGATATCGACCAACGATTAACACAGTTGGTGCAAAGTGGTGCCTGTTATCAATTAGCTGATTTGCATATCACAGGCGACGACTTGTTACAAATCGGATATCCCGCCGGACGTGTTGTCGGAGACACTCTGCTCGCTCTGTTGGAAGAGGTTATGGATGGGACCTGTGCCAATGAACCGATAGCCTTGCAGAAGCACGCCCGAGAGCGACTCAAAAACATACATTAAAAAAGACGGTGTGCCGCAATAGGCACGCCGTCTTTTTTTCACTTTTAATATCCGCAGGATTCCCCCACCAGAATCACTTGAATACGCTCTTTGTGGCGCTGCCAGCCGGACACCAAATATCCGCTGCAAATGCGTCCAACCGCGCCGCAGCCATCCGTCATGCCGCCATCCACGCCCATGCAATGGCCGGCTTTCTGACAGTAGGTGTTGCATCCCAGCCGCTCAACATTTCGCGGCGCCGCAACCGTTTTAACGCGATGAATGGCGGCTTCTAAATCGGGCACAATTTTATTTATACCCACCACCATAATCACCCGTTTCGGGCCATAGGCAATCGCCGCAATACGGTTGGCGTTGCCGTCTACATTATACAGTTCACCTTGTGTCGTAACGGCATTAGCAGAGCAAAAATATGTATCCGCCCCCATAGAGCGTAGGAATATCTCTCGTTTTTCATCCTCTGTGAGGCCGGGGGCGTAGCGGTCGAGATAGGTATACTCGCCACTCTGCAAATGCGGCAGTACATCGGTTTCAACTAAACTCACTGAACCACCGACAGCCACCACTTCCCCAGGTTGCAACCATTGTTTTATCAGCGGCAGTACGTCGGCCTTCGTCGCAACATAGGTAACACCAAAACGATTTTTCTTCAAATTTTCTATGGTGAGCGCTATTGTTTCGGTCATAAAAATTCCCCTTTCAGAGAAACACCCATTATTTCAGCATGACATAGCCCATCTTTTTCTGCGCTTTAAACAGCGTGCGCGCGGCCACACAAGCAGCCTTTTCGGCACCCAAACGCATCCATTGTTCAAGTTGCGCTTTATCTTGCAGTAACTGCTGTAATCTGTCCTGAATAGGCGCTAACTCGGCAGCTACCGCCTCGCCGACAGCGTTTTTGAAGTCGCCATAGCCTTTGCCGGCAAATTCCGCTTCAATCGCATCCATAGATTTGTCGGTCACGGCGCTGTAAATCTCCATCAGATTGTTAACGCCGTCTTTCCCCTCGGCATACCGTACCTGCGCCTCGCTGTCGGTCACAGCGCGACGGAATTTCCGCAAAATGGTATCTTTATCGTCTTTAAGAGAAATGAACGAGTTTACGTTCTCATCCGATTTCGACATTTTCTTCTGCGGATTTTGCAGAGAACGCACACGCGCCCCCGCTTTCATAATGTACGGCTCCGGCACAACAAAGGTGTTGCCGTACAGACCGTTAAAACGCTCCGCAATGGTGCGTGTGAGTTCGCAATGCTGTTTTTGGTCAGCACCAACCGGCACGTAATCCGGCTGATAAAGCAGAATATCTGCCGCCATCAGCGAAGGATAGGCAAACAAGCCCAGATTGATGTTATCGGCATGTCGCGCGGATTTATCCTTAAATTGTGTCATGCGGGACAACTCGCCAAACTGCGTGTTGCAGGACAACAGCCAAGCTAACTGCGAATGCGCCGGCACGTGGGATTGCACAAAAAGAAGGCTCCTCTCCGGGTCCAAGCCGATAGCCAACAGCAACGCAAACATCTCGGTTATTTGTTGGCGCAGTTTGGCCGGCTCTTGTCGAACCGTAATTGCGTGCAAATCTGCCACCGCAAATGCACAATCGAATTCATCCTGCATCTGCACCCAGTTGCGCAAGGCGCCTAAATAATTTCCCAAGGTGGGAATACCGGTGGGTTGTATGCAGCTTAGCGCCCGTTTTTTTCGTTGTATGGGTTGTGCCTGGTTCTCCATATATAATCCCTCGCATTCAAAAATAGAACAAACAGCCAATATTTGTAAAAAACCTATCTATATATTACCACACATCCGTTGACATTTTCAATATATAAATGTAAAATATATAGGATTGATACTGAGGAGGTTTCTGCATGTCTGTTTATGAACAACTGGCCCAGGCCATGTTCCCCGATATAGATAAAACACCGGCGGATTACGAAACGATATATCCGCCGCGTCAACTCAAAGAGGGCGCACGCGTTACCCGCATTGCCCCCTCTCCCACCGGCTATTTGCATTTGGGCACCTTTTTCACATCCATGATAAACCGCTTGACTGCTTCGGCCACTGACGGTGTGTTTTTCTTCCGATTAGAAGATACCGATAAAAAGCGCGAAGTGGATGGCGGTGCGGATGATATTCTCAAAGGCATGAACGACTTTGGTCTGGCTATCGATGAAGGCTTTGTCGCTCCCGGGGTGGTGCAAGGAGATTACGGCCCGTATCAACAAAGTAAACGCGCTGCGATATACCATGCCTATGTCAAAGAGTTAGTGAAAAATAATCTCGCCTATCCTTGTTTCTGCACCGAGGAAGCAAGACAAATTTCTCGTGAACGGCAGGAAAAAGATAAAGTGCGCACAGGGTATTATGGCGACTATGCGGTATGCCGAGGTCTTACCCCGGAAGAAGCCTTGCAACGCATACAAGAGGGACAACCCTACGTTGTGCGCCTTCACTCAATGGGTAATGAAGAAAATCGGATCAAATTCGACGATATGATAAAAGGCACCATCGAAATGCCGGAAAACGACGAGGATATCGTGTTGCTCAAATCAGACGGCATCCCCACCTATCACTTCGCTCATGCGGTAGATGACCATTTGATGCGCACCACCCACGTCATTCGCGGAGACGAGTGGATTTCCTCGGTGCCCAAACATTTACAACTCTTCAAAACCCTTGGCTTTAAGCCGCCGAAATACGCCCACGTCAGCCCCATCATGGTGGAAGATAACGGCAACAAACGTAAGCTTTCCAAACGCAAGGACCCGCAGGCGGCGATGCATTTCTATGCGCAACAAGGGTATCCGGCGGCCAGCGTTCGGGAATATCTGCTGACCATCGCAAACAGCGATTTTGAAGATTGGCGCCGTGCCAACGCCGAGGCGGATTATCGCAATTTCAAATTCAACCTCAAAAAGATGAGCGTGTCCGGGGCGTTGTTTGACCTTAACAAACTCAACGACGTGAGCAAAAACGTCATTGCCCGCATGGATGCGAACGCTGTGTATCAAGAGGTTTTGGCTTGGGCAAAAGAATATCAGCCGGATTTTGCCGCTTTATTGGAAAAGGATGCGGCTTATTCCGTAGGTGTTTTCTCCATAGACAGAGGCAATGCCAAACCGCGCAAAGATATCGCCAAATGGAGCGAAGTGCCCGATTACATCGCCTTTTTCTTTGATGAATTATACCAAAACAACCTGGAATTGCCGGAAAACGTTGCCCCGGTTGATGCGGCGGCCATTTTACGGGCTTATCTGACGGTGTATGACAAAGAGCAGGATAAAAATGCCTGGTTTGAAACGGTCAAGAGCATTTGCTCTCCCCTGGGTTTTTGCCCCGATATGAAACAATACAAAACCCAACCCGATGCATGGAAAGGCCATGTGGGTGATGTCAGCACGGTGATCCGTATAGCGATCACCGGACGCAGAAACACTCCGGATTTATGTGCTATCATGCAGCAATTGGGTGTCGAAACCGTACAAGCACGCTTGCAAGCGGCAATCACAGAATTTGAAAACAGACTTTGAGGTGAACACTATGGCTGAGGCTATTCATACGGAATCCACCAACTTTATTCACGCCATTATCGACGAGGAATTGAAAGAAAACGGTCGTTGCTACGGCAAAACCGTACACACCCGTTTCCCCCCCGAACCGAATGGTTATCTGCACATCGGGCACGCCAAAGCCTTGTGCATTGATTTTGGCACAGCGCTGAAATACGGCGGTCTGTGCAATCTGCGCATGGACGATACCAACCCGACAAAAGAAGATGAAGAATTTGTCGATGCCATCCAAGAAGATATCCATTGGTTAGGGTTCGATTGGGGCGACCGGTTTTATTATGCCTCCGATTATTTTGAGGTTATGTACGAACAAGCCGTCGGCCTTATCCAGAAAGGGCTCGCCTACGTTTGCGAACAAACCCCGGAGCAAATGCGGGAAAACCGCGGCGATTTGACCAATCCGGCGGTCAGCCCCTATCGGGACAGACCGATTGAGGAAAGCTTGGATTTGTTCGCACGCATGCGCGCCGGTGAGTTTGAGGATGGGCGCATGACGTTGCGCGCTAAAATTGATTTGGCAAGCGGCAATTTTAACATGCGCGATCCGGTCATCTATCGGATCAATCATTGCCATCACCATCGCCAGGGTAATAAATGGTGCATCTACCCGATGTACGACTTTGCCCATCCCATCGAGGATATGATGGAAGGTATCACCCACTCGTTGTGTTCTTTGGAATTTGAAGACCATCGCCCGTTGTACAACTGGGTGGTGGAACACGTCACCATAGACGCCAACCCCCGACAAATCGAATTTGCGCGTTTAGGTATCAACTACACCGTTATGTCTAAAAGAAAACTGCGCAAATTGGTGGAAGAGGGATACG
This sequence comes from Clostridia bacterium, assembly GCA_017423825.1. GTDB lineage: Bacteria > Bacillota > Clostridia > Oscillospirales > Acutalibacteraceae > UBA5905. The sequence continues at coordinate 5,569 of JAFPCP010000068.1, forward strand.
TTTCCGGATGGGATGACCCGCGTATGCCCACCCTGTGCGGATTGCGTCGCCGCGGATACACCCCCACTTCCATTCGTCAATTCTGCGAAAAAATTGGCGTTGCCAAAGTCCCCAACACTGTCGAGGTGGCGTTGTTGGAAGCGTGTTTGCGCGAAGATTTGAACGAAAACGCTCATCGCGCCATGGCTGTTTTGCGTCCGATCAAACTGACAATAACCAACTATCATGAAAACGAAACCGACACATTCGAGGTGGAAAACCACCCCGCTAAACCAGAAGCTGGTACACGTAGCGTTACTTTCTCCAAACATCTCTGGATTGAGGCAGATGATTTTATGGAAGAGCCGGTTAAAGGGTATTTCCGTATGTTCCCTGGCAACGAGGTGCGCCTCAAATCCGCTTACGTTGTGAAATGTACCGGTTGCGTAAAGGATGAAAATGGAAACGTCATTGAAGTGCTCGCTGAATATGATCCCGATAGCAAAGGCGGCAACACGGCAGACGGGCGTAAAATCAAGGGAACCATCCATTGGGTGGATGCCAACACAGCCGTAGAGGCTGAGGTGCGCTTGTACAGCAACCTTTTTGCGGATGCCGACCCGGATAGCGGGGATAAAGATTTCTTGCAATGCTTGGCCCCCAATTCTCTGGAAGTGCTGACAAATTGCAAATTAGAGGCCGCACTCCAAAGCGCTACCGCACCGGATTCCTTCCAGTTTATGCGGTTGGGCTATTTCACCGTCGATAACAAAGATAGCACCCCGCAACGACCGGTATTCAATCGCGCTGTATCCTTAAAAGACAGTTTCAAAGCGAAATAAAAACAAAACCGCCCGTAATCGAGCAACAGATTACGGGCGGATTTCTTATGCTTTGGTTAATCGTTGTAAAAAATCTGTAAAATAGGACGGCAAATCACTTTCAAAATACAAGTTTTCCTCCGTCACAGGATGCATGAATCCCACACACTTCGCATGCAGACATTGGCCGCCAAGCCCTTCACAGATTTTCGGTTGATTGGCAGCTCCATACACTATATCCCCTGCTACCGGATGCCCTAAATACGCCATATGCACACGAATTTGATGCGTACGACCGGTTTCCAGTTGCAAACGCACGTGTGTGAAACCCGGCGAGTGCGTGTTGCCGGGGTAATATTCCAGCACGCGGTAATGGGTAACGGCCGACTTGGAATTCGTGGCAATGACCGTCATTTTTTTGCGTTGGTTTGGATGCCGGCCGATGGGCGCTTCGATTGTGCCACTCTCTTCCGGCAAACGCCCCACCACAACAGCTTCGTATATGCGTGTAAAGGTGTGTGCCTTTATCTGCTCGGCAAGCGATTGGTGGGCTATATCGGTCTTGGCTACCATCAACAGGCCGCTCGTGTCCTTGTCGATGCGGTGTACAATCCCCGGCCGCAACACACCATTAATACCGGACAAGGTATCCCCGCAATGAAACAGCAAAGCATTCACCAGCGTGCCCGTATAATGTCCGGCCGCGGGGTGCACGACCATCCCTTTCGGTTTGTTTACCACCAACAAATGGGCATCTTCGTACAAAACGTCTAACGGCAGATCTTCTGCTTTGGCTTCGCAAACCACCGGTGACGGCACCGAAACTTCTATCTCTTCCCCGCCACGCAATTTATAATTCTTGGCTAAGGGGCGTCCATTCACGGTCACGCGTCCGCTTGTCAACCATTGTTGTACGGCAGAACGGCTGTGTTGCATTTGTTCAGACAATAGCGCATCCACCCGCTGTCCCGCCTGTTCCGGCATGACACAAATGCGCTCAATCCTCTCCATGCGGTTGCTCCTTTTCTTTATTCGGCATGCCAAATAACCACGTACGCACCCCGGTATCCTCCGGCTCTTTATAGATAAACAAAACAAAAACAAAAAGAAAGGCGGCACCAATCACAACGCAGCAATCCGCCAAGTTGAAAATCGGGAAATTGATGAGCCGGAAATAGATGAAATCAATCACGTATCCATGCCACACACGGTCAATCAAATTACCGATACCACCAGCCAAAATCAGCACACACGCCGCCGTAAAGGTCTTGTATTTTCGCAAAGGACTGCGGAACAACAAGACGATAAAAACAATAGCCACCAGCACCGTCACAGGGATAAACAGCCAACGCTGATTTTCCAACAGACTAAACGCCACACCGGTATTCTCCGAATAACGCAACTCGAACACTTTCGGTATTAACGAAAAGACCGGCCCATCCTTCAAAAAAGCCACTGCCAGATGTTTGCTTATTTGGTCTATGAAAACCAACACTCCGGATAAAAGCAATAACAATAACGGTAGCATATTCACTCTCCTTGTTCGGTAAAGTTAGAAAACGGACCCTCAACATACGGAAGGGTCCGTTTTACTAATTAGTCCTCATCCTCGTCATCCAGTTCCAACGCCGAGAAATCCGGCAACACACCAGTATAAACCGGTTGTCGGCGTACCGGCTCTTCTTCGGATATGGATGCGACCTCTTCCGCCGGCTGCGGATTATCTTGTTCCGCTTCACACGGCAAATCGTTATCTGCCATTTCCTGCACGGTTTCTTCTTCCTCATCAAAGGAATCTTCCAAAACGTTAATGAGCGTCAAATGCTCACGATAGACAGTTAACAAGCGGGATTTGAACTCGGACACTTCTTTTTTCACACGACGTAATTCGTCCTGCTCTGCCTTGGTTTGTTCCAACGCTTGTTCGCGCGCCTTTTGCACCTCTTTTTCCACGTCACTTTGCAAGGTGGCCACCTGCTGACGCGCTTCTTCTAAAATGGAATCTGCGGCTTTTTGCGCGGCAATCAGCGCTGTGCGAATGGTGTCCTCTTGCTCACGATACTGCAAAACCGTCTCCGCCAAAACTTGCATTTTTTGGGCGTTTTCAGCCGCTTGGGCAGTCAGAGCTTCTACCGTTTCTGCACATTTATCTAAGAATTCATCCACCTCGGCGGTGTTATAGCCACCCATTTTTTTAGTGAACTGCACTTCCTGAATATCTTTTACTGTAAGCATGGCTTTTTATCCTTTCCTGCTTGCTTCATATGCATTTTTTGGCTATCAGAACGAGTCGTCCTTTTTTTGTTTTTGGACCAATTTGGTCTATCACGTAACGGCCCTTCCCTCGAATCGAAAGGGTGCACCCCGCAGATACCGTGTCCGAAACCTCTTGTACTATCTGGTGGTTGACCATCACCAGGGCTGTGCGTATAAGTTGCGTCGCATCTTCACGGGAACAGCCAAGCAAGGCTTTGACAACCACGTCCAATCGCCTGGACGCAATCGTAGCGGATATGTCCGTATATCGATGAAGCGTCGGCAACACGCCGTCGTAATCCCGGTGCGCTGTTACTCCTTGGCCGCCGATTTTCTTAACTTGTTCGCATACAAAATCGGCAATCTCCTGCCGGAGAAACACCACCACCAGCCCTTGGTCGCAAAGAATATCCCCCACCGTATCTCGACGGATGCCCAAAGACAACAAAGTCCCCAAAACGTCCCGATGCGTAAGCATCTTTTTGCCGTGATAACAAAAAGCCACCGTGACCAACGGAAACGATACATCCGCTTGCTCAAAATAAGATGGGATCACACCTAAGATCTGTCGTTCCGCCTCTTCGTGGCCGCCAAACAGCGACCAACTCCCTTGCGGACAGCACTTGCGCAGCCAGGATGCGGTAAGCGCTTGCTCTCTTTCGTCCAAAAATCCGAGAAAACACGGTGCACCGCGCTTTTCGCACAGGCGAACCGTGTCTTCTATACGAGATTTCAAAACTGTATCGCTGGCATTAGAAATAGAGGCCATTATTTTCCAATTCGTCTAACAAATCGCCCATCAGGCCGACGTTATACGGTGTGATAATGAACGTGCAGTTGGCGACCTTTTTGATTTGGCCGTCATTGGCATACGCCACACCGCTGAGAAAGTCCAAAATACGGCGCGCCACATCTTTGTTCGCGGATTCCAGATTCAGCACGACGGTGCGCTTTGCATTCAAATGGTCAGCCACCGAACTGGCATCATCAAACCGCTCCGGTTTAACCAAAACCACTTGCAATTGAGCCGTGGCGTGGATGTTTACAACCTTATTGTTTTTGCGCGGAGCATCGGTTGTATCCGCCAAAGGATCTATGGATTTTTTGGAACGGGGGATGCTGACATCCTCATCCAATTCCACGTCGGCGCCCTCGTAGGCCTCGTCATCTCCTAATAATTTTCCCCAAAAACTCATACTGAAAAACCTCCTATATAATACTGGTCTTTAATTATTGACGCTTTCCAAATAATGCAGAACCAATGCGAACCAATGTGGCGCCTTCCAAAATCGCTTCACGATAATCTCCGGACATCCCCATGGATAACACCTGCATGTCTATATTATCTAATTTTTTGTCACGAATGTCAATAAACAGTTGATACATTTTTGAAAAAACTTGTCTTTTTTCACGTTCTTTCTCGAAAATGGGCGGCACCGTCATCAAACCGCACACATGCAACCCTCTTAATTCGTGCATATTGCCCAACAGCTCTTCCAACATATCCGGGGACACACCCGATTTAGCCGCCTCCCCACCGATGTTCACCTCAACCAACACCGGGGTAACCAAGCCACGTTCTTGCGAACAACGGGATATCGCCGTGGCCAAACGAAGGCTGTCCACCGACTCAATCATCTGCACGTTTCCCACAATTCGACGTACCTTGTTTGTTTGCAAATGCCCGATAAGGTGCACGTCAGCTTGATCCAACAACAGCGAATCCTGCTTGTCCATAAATTCCTGCACACGGTTTTCACCGATTGTGCGTATTCCCAGTTGTATAGCTGCATTGATACGCTCGGGCGGCACCGTTTTGGTCACCGCCAACAACGTGACGTCGTCTCGCTTGCGGGACGCCTGTGCACAGGCGGTATGTATCGTTTCTTCGATATATTGCAGATTTTCAGACACAGCCGTATCAACGAATGATTTTTCCATCATAGAGCCCCTTTCCGCCAACGATAACATCGTCATACAGTTGCAAATATCCGCTCTGATTGATTTCTTCACAGATAACATAATCTGCCGGCTCGCTATACTGTTGTTCAATCAACCGGAAAGCGGCGGAATTGCCCGAACGCACAAAAACGCCTGCCTGCTGTTCGTCGTTCATAACAATCGCACGTTTTGGCACTTTCAACCCTGTATGTTTTACCAGCTGAATCTCAACCGATTCCTGACGGATGGTGGATAGTTCCGCAGACATATAATCGCTGCGGAAAACCACAGCTAAATTGCCGTTGTTATCCTTGTTGCAGGCATATACCGTCACGGGTATTTGTTCGTCCAACACAAGGGCCATACGCAAAGTTAAAGAAGAACCCACGGACAGATGGCCGTAATAAGAATCCGGCACCACACAGCCTACATACCATTCGTATCCGCTGACGATTTTTCCGCCTGTCGTCTGCTGGTCGGTCGGCTGCATTTCCAGATGTTTCTGCATATCTTCTACCGTCATATTCGCCAAGCCGTTTGTCTTAACGGTTTCTTCAAAGCCGTCCGTATGCGCGGCAAAATACCCCGCCACAGGAGCTCGCACGACCGATTTAGCCTTGGTGTAATTCTTTTTCAGTCGAGCTTTTTCTTCTTTCAACTGCGCTATTTTCTGCGTGAAATCCAATGTGTTTCCCGTGATCAAGTGCTTTTTGCTTAACAGCGATAACAAATCAAACGCCGCATTATCCAAGCCGGTTAAAACACCGCTCTCTGTTCCGGAAATCACACCGTAAATAGTGTTGTTCAATTGATTATTGATAACATCCAACGTAACCCGCTCAGAAGAGCCATCTGTTTGGATGGTTTGCAACACCGCAATCTGTTCGTCAATCTCTCGAATTTGGTCGTTTATACGGCCTTGCGTGGCATCATTATATACAGAGGCTATGACACTCCCTTTTGCTACTCGCGTGCCATTTTCAATGGAATAATAGGCTTCTCCGCCGGAAACAGCCGGTATCAGCGTTTCGGTTCGGAACACCATGCCTTTGGTCTCGATGGACTCGTATACGCTGTGCACCACAGCCATTTCCGTCTCAACACCGGAAAATAAACTACGGTATCCTTGATAGCCAACGTAGAACACCAATAGAGCTACCGCACAAAAGGACAAAAACCGTTTCCAAAACGGCTTTTTATTTCTTTTCACCGACACAGGCTCCCCTCCTCGCACAAAAATTCTTGATACTGCTGATATATCGCATCAAATAAAAGGGACGCACTCGCATAATCATCCACATATATCATCCGTGCTTGCGGCATCCTGCGAAACCAGGATAACTGCCGCTTAGCATATCGACGGGTTTGCTGCCGCAAAGCATCAAGTGCCGCTTCCAGCGAACAATCGCCGCTAAAATAGGGCTGCAATTCTTTGTAGCCGATGGCTTGTGTTACCGTTGCCTCCGGATTGGTTTCCAGTACGCGACCGGCCTCTTCCAGCAAACCGTTCTCCGCCATCCGGCTCACCCGCTGGTCTATCCGCTCATACAAACGGCTGCGTTCTCGGAAGTTCAAGACAAACAAGCATGGTGTATAGGGCGAAGGTGCCGTTTTGGACAATGCGTCCTGCTGCGTTATAGTCATGCCGGTGGTATAATACACCTCCAAGGCGCGCACAATCCGGTGATGGTCATTTGGATGTAGGCGCGCCGCCGTTTGCGGATCAACCTGTGCCAACTCTTGTAACAGATGATCGGCGCCTTCCTCTTGCATTCGGTCAAGCAACTCTTTTCGCAAAAGCGGCTGTGCGGATTCTTCCAGCAACTGACGATTTTCCATGAAAGACTGGATGTATAAACCCGTTCCTCCGCACAAAACCGGTGTGCGCCCTCGCGATAACACCGCCGAAAATACGCGGTTTGCATCTTCTAAATAGCGTGCCAAACTGTATTTTTCCTGTAAAGGCAAAAACCCTGTCAGATGATGCGGCACCCCTTGCATTTCCTCTTGGGTGGGGCGGGCGGTGCCGACCGACACATCCGCATATAACTGCATGGAATCTGCCGAGATTACCTCGCCATTCAAGCGTTTTGCCAAGGCGACAGCCGCCGCCGTTTTGCCAGAGGCGGTCGGGCCGGCTATGATGGGATACACTATCTTTTCTTGCGGCAACACAACCACCTCCTTCTTTAATCATTGGATACGACCAAACTGTTTTTCTAACTGTTTGCGTGTCATTTCAATGCAAACGGGGCGCCCATGCGGGCAATAGCGAATATCGTCCTCTAACAAAACGCGGCGCGCCAATTCCAGCAACTCATCCGGTTGGCTGGTATCCCCGGCTTTAATGGCCGCTCGGCAGGCGGTAGAATGATAAATCCAATCCAACCGCGCCGACTGCACTTCACGACTGCCACCGATTAAACCGGCCGCTATTTCTCGAATGGTGCTATCGATGTCCACACCGGCCAGAATTAGCGGGAAAGAACGAACCACAACGCACAATCCGCCGAAATCCTCCAACTCTATGCCCGCTTGTTTCAATTCTTTAACCGCGCTCAACAGAGCCGTATGCTCTTCCCGACTCACCGTCACGGTGACCGGTGTCAACAAGGGCTGTTCGTCTACGGTGGCTTGCGCCTTTAATTGATTATACAAAATGCGCTCATGGGCGGCGTGTTTATCAATCACAAACAGGCTTTCCACCTTCTCTGCCAAAATGTATGTATGGAACAACTGCCCGACCAAGCGAATGGCCGGTTGCGTATCCATAGGAGTTTGCATCACGACAGGCGGTGCCATTTCTTCTTGCACCTCAGGCTTCTCTGGGGGCACCGGCAAAATCGAAACAGGCGGCTCGGCTACACAAACCGGTTGCCCAAGCGAAATAGGCTTGTCCGTACCATCTTGTAAAGCCATCTCAACGGGACGATCGTGCTCAACCTGTATGTCCAAATAAGCTCGTGTGGATGGCACGGGCGGTGTAGGCCGCAAAAAGGCTGGTTTGACCGAGGGCGCGGTATTCACCGAGGGCTTGGGAGGGACGGCCTGTGGTGCCGAAACAGGCTTCTGCGCAACGGTGAGATGCGGTTTTTCATCCTGCAACAGAACACGCCGAAAAGCCTCTTCACGGCTCTCCAAAGCCGAACGAACGCCATAATACACCGCATCAAACACCGGTTTTTCATTCACAAAACGCACTTCTATCTTGGCGGGATGCACGTTGACGTCTACCGTTTCCTCCGGCAAATCCACAAACAAGACACAGGTCGGGAAACGCCCAACCATCATAACCCCTTTATACGCACGTTCCAGCGCGACCATGGCCGTTTGCGTCTTCACATACCGCGCATTCACAAAGAAATGCTGCATGGTACGGTTCGGGCGGCAACCCTCCGGTTTGCACACAAACCCGGACACGTGCACACCGCCCATGGTATATTCCACCGGCAGTAAGGTGGACGAAAAATGCTTGCCAAAAACCGCGTGTATCGTATTAAGCAGGTTGCCGTCACCGGGAGTTTGCATTTCCGTGCGGCCGTTGCGTATGAAACGCACCGCGATTTCCGGATGGGAGAGCGCTAAGCGCTCGACAATGCCGGCAACCGCGTTCCCTTCCCCGACGTCTTTTTTGAGGAATTTCATCCGCGCTGGTACGTTATAGAACAAATCTTGCACAATGAAGGTGGCACCTTCCGGGCAACCGGCATCCTCTAACGCCATCTCCTCGCCGCCGTGTATAACGTAACGTGTGCCTTCTAATTCGCCCTTAGCACAGGTGACCAATTCCACACGGGATACAGCTGCAATGGATGCCAGAGCTTCTCCACGGAAACCCAGAGTACCAATAGTATCTAAATCCTCTTTTGTGCGGATTTTGCTGGTGGCATGGCGCAAGAATGCCGTCGGCACGTCTTCGCGGGGTATGCCACATCCGTCATCGGTGATGCGAATATACGTCACACCGCCGTCGCGGATTTCCACTGTTACGTGCCGGGCGCCGGCATCAATGGTGTTTTCCATTAATTCTTTTACCACCGACGACGGGCGTTCCACCACCTCGCCGGCAGCAATCAACTCGGCTATCTGCCGATTAAGCACCTGGATTGTTGCCACGGTTTTTCCTCCTGTTTTAATAACTTTCGGCTTCTTTCACCAATTCGTACAACGTCTGCATTGCTTCAATGGGTGTCAGAACGTTGACGTCCATCGTTTTCAGGCGTTGAATGAGAGGGTTGCTTTGCGCAGACAACAGCGATGTCTGGCCATAATTCGACTCGACAGCCGTGGTGCGCACTGTCGGTGCAGCCATCGTACCGTCGTCCAATCCCTTCAAAATCTCTTTCGCGCGCTCAACGACTTCGTCGTTGATGCCGGCCAGTTTGGCAACCTGTATGCCGTAACTTTCATCCGCCGGACCGCGCACAATACGACGCAAAAACGTGATGTCATCTCCGCGCCGTTTTACCGCAATATTGTAGTTTTTAATACCAGAAATCTCTTCTTCTATATCGGTCAACTCATGATAATGCGTTGCAAACAGTGTTTTGGCGCCTATCTTCTTGGGGTTGGCCACATATTCGAGAACAGCACGCGCAATGCTCATACCATCAAAGGTGGATGTGCCGCGTCCAATCTCATCGAAAATGATAAGGCTGTTTTGCGTCGCGTTACGCAGAATCGACGCCACTTCGCTCATCTCCACCATAAAGGTAGACTGCCCGGCGGATAAATCATCCGACGCACCCACACGGGTGAAAATGCTGTCTACAATGCCGATTTTTGCGCTTTGCGCCGGGACAAAACACCCGATTTGCGCCATCAGCACAATCAGCGCCGTTTGCCGCATATAAGTGGACTTACCGGCCATGTTGGGGCCGGTGATAATGGCCACTCTGTCTTCTCGGTTGTTAAGCAAGGTATCATTTGGCACAAACGGCACCGCACTTAAATGCTCCACCACCGGATGCCGGCCGCCTTGTATGCAAATTTCGTCGCCATTGTTGACATCTGGGCGGCAATAACTTTGCCGGGCGGATACCTCCGCGAAAGAGCACAACACGTCCAAGCGCGCCAACGCATCCGCTGTCGATTGAATCCGCACGAGTTGGGCGGCTACCTGTTCGCGCACCTCACAGAAAAGCTGGTATTCCAACGCATACGAACGGTCACGTGCCCCCAGCACCTTGGCTTCCAATTCTTTCAGTTCTTGGGTGATATATCGTTCCGCATTCGCCAGCGTTTGCTTGCGAATGTAATGTTCCGGCACCTGGTCACTTTGTAAGCGGGACACTTCTATGTAATACCCGAACACACGGTTATATCCAACCTTCAATGTTTTGAGACCGGTTTTTTCTTTCTCTTGGGCTTCAATGCGAGAGATGAAATCCTTTCCACTCACCATGATGGCGCGCAATTCATCCAACTCCGTATGATAACCGTCTCTTATCAACCCGCCCTCGCGCATCACAAACGGCGGATCTTCCGCGATGGCTCTGTCGATAAGGTCACATACATCCTCCAAAGGATCTATCTGTTTATATATAGTTTGCAAATCCTGCGCCTGCGTATCCGTCAACAGCGAACGCAAAGACGGCAACCGAGCAATCGTTTGCTGTAAAGACCGCAATTCTTTTGCGTTCGCACTACCATATACCACCCGCGTCATGATGCGGTCTAAATCATAGACAGCATCCAACTGCTCACGCAAATCGCTACGCAACAAAGCGTTACCCACCAACTCCTCGACGGCGTTGAGGCGGCGCGTAATAGGCACAACCTGTACCAAAGGTTGCTCGATCCAAGTGCGTAACAGACGCTTGCCCATTGCCGTGCGAGTGAGGTCCAACACGCCTAAAAGCGAGCCGCGTTTCTCTTTGGCACGCATGGTTTCCAACAGCTCTAAGTTGCGGCGGGCGGTCAGGTCCAATTTCATATGCTGATCGTCGGCATATACATCCAACTTATTAAGGCGCTCCAAACCAGTCATTTGGGTGCCCTGTAAATACGCAAAGGCACATCCAAAAGCACTCACAGCCGCCGGCTTATCTGCCAAACCCAATGCCGCCAAATCCGCCGCATGGTATTGCTCCAACAGAGCGGTGGTACCGCCAGTTAAATCAAAAGCGCTTTCTTCCCGCTCGTCCAAACGGCCGTTTAAGCGATTTTCTGCAAATTCACGCACCGCCGGCAAGGCGGCCATATACCCATTGACCAGAACTTCGCTGGGGTTAAACCGCCCCAACTCGTTGCTTATACGCAAAGATACATCCATCCCCTCTAATTGGGTGAGATGCACCTCGCCGGTGGAACAATCACAAAAGCACAGGCCGAATGTTTTTCTGTCGGACGCCGCATATAACACCGCCAGATAGTTGTTGCGGCTTTCATCCAACATGCTTCCCTCAATGACCGTTCCGGGCGTGAGCACACGGATAACGTCCCGTTTCACAATCCCTTTTGCCGCTGCCGGGTCCTCTACCTGTTCGCAGATAGCCACTTTATATCCACGAGCAACCAAACGCCCCACATACGACTCATAGCTGTGAAACGGCACGCCGCACATAGGCGCCCGCTCCGGTAAACCGCAATCGCGGCCGGTCAAGGTCAATTCCAGTTCATGAGATACCAGTTTAGCATCATCAAAAAACATTTCATAGAAATCACCCAGCCGGAAAAACAAAATGGAATCCTTGTGTTCTTCTTTTATTTGCAAATACTGTTGCATCATTGGGGTCATTTCTGCCATAGTTTTTGCCTTCCTTTGCTATTGTTTTACAATCCGCTTAGTGGCAACCACCGCAACTGCCGCAATCGCCGGAACAGGCCGACGCCTGCGCCGCTAAGTTGGGGTCTTGCCCCTGGACGGCCAAGGTGATGGCGGCCTGTATTTTCTGCACCAGCTCGTCCAAGGCGGGTTTCGCCTGGTTGTAAGCAACCATGTGCTCGTTTTGCATGATGGCCGCATACACTTCACGCAATTCGGTGTTTAACTGACGGAGTTTGTCTGCATCCCGCTCTTCGCCCTCTTTACCTTCTTCGGTGTTGATGGCCATGCGTTTGAGATTGAAATTACCAATAAGCTCCTGCAAAGACGTGTCTTCATCCGCTGCCTTTTGCGCGGCCAATACTGCCTGACAACGTTCATCCGCTTGTAATTGACAGGCCAAATCAATGGCCATTGCGACTAATGTATCCATGTTTTCAGTTCTCCTTACTTTTTTGATGTAAATATAAACGGTTATTCCACCGAACAAATCTCACCATGCATAATCCAACTGCGGGCATCGTTGATTTTGACAATCGCATGCCGCCCGATAAGCGACGGATCTCCCGGCACACGCACCACGCTGTTTTCGGGCAAGCGCGCTTCCAAATACCCATCTCCTTGTGCTTCTATCAAGGCGCGTTGCTTTGTGCCCACCAAACGTGCCAAACGTTCACCGGATATCCCTTCCTGCAACGCGGTCAACTCTTTTAACCACGCCGTTTTTTCTTCTAACGGAACAGGATCCGGCATTTGCGCCGCCGGCGTACCGCGTCGCGGCGAATAAATAAACGTGAACAAAGAGGTGAATCCTACTTCTTTTACGATAGAAAGTGTGTCTTCAAACTCTTCCCGCGTTTCCCCCGGAAAGCCCACAATGATATCGCTTGTGAAAGAAATTTCCGGAATGACATGGCGCGCATACGCAACCAAAGACAAATACTGTTCCCGCGTATAGTGGCGGTTCATCTCTTTCAGAATGCGGTCGTTGCCCGACTGAACCGGCAAATGAAAATGGCGGGACACCTTTTTGCATTCGGCAATGGTGTCAAACAGAGCCGGTGTCGCATCTTTCGGGTGCGAGGTCATAAAGCGAATCGTGAAATCCCCTTCAATGGCATTGATGCGGCGCAACAACTCCGCAAAATCCACGCCATGCGTGGCACCACGCCCATAGGAGTTGACGTTCTGACCAAGCAGGGTGATTTCTTTATACCCCGCAGCCACCAGATCTTTGGCTTCCTGTAAAATGATTTCAGGATCGCGGCTACGCTCTCGTCCACGCACATAGGGCACAATGCAGTATGTGCAGAAATTATTACACCCATACATGATGGGGAGCCAAGCCTTGAAATCCCCATCTCGGCGCACCGGAATCCCTTCGGCTATCACGCCATCTTCCACCGGGATAACCGTCATTTGCTTACGCTGTTGTAATGCGCCGAGCAGCAACTCCGGCAGGCGGTGAATGACGTGCGTGCCAAAAACCAACCCCACAAAGGAATAACTTTCCTTGAGTTTTGCGGCAACGTGTTCCTGTTGCACCATACATCCGCACACCGCTATCAACACATCCGGGCGGCGCGCTTTCAAGCTTTTCAGCGCACCCACGTTGCCAAACACACGGTCGCACGCGTGCTCCCGAATTGCGCATGTGTTGAACAGAATAAAATCGGCCTCTTCCGGCTGTTCAGTAAAACCGAACCCCATCTCTGCCAGCATACCTTTCATGTGTTCCGAATCCGACACGTTCTGCTGGCAACCATAGGTGCGTATGTACGCAAGCGGCGGTGATTCCGGCTTACATTCGCTGTAATGTTGACGAACCTTCTCGGAAAAAAGCTGTTGTTCGTTCAGTTCGTCTTCTGTAATATTTCTTATCATAAAGCGGCATTCCACTCCTTATACACATCATCAGTTTATTATAGCAAATTTCGCCCCGGATTTCAATGCCAAAACACAAAAAACACCCATCACAACCATACAAATTGTGCCGGGTGTTTTTTCCATTACAACTTAGCTGAAACAAAGGTGCTCAACGCCCCTAAATGATCGTGTAAATCCCGTTCAACCAGACGCCCTACGCCGTTTTCATCGTATTCGACAATCGTTACGGATGCATTGGCAACCCACGGGATGGTATCCAGCTTTTCAAGAGGGACATTATTCCACACCGCTTCCATCACACGAATCGGCGTCGCATGCGTCGCAACACAAACAGTCTGCCCCGGATGGCGATGCACAATGCTCTCCACCTCGTTGCGCACTCGCTGTTGCAACTGAGCTACCGATTCACCATCCGGGAAGGTGCACAATCCCACGTGTTCTTTCCATAAAGCATATTCGACAGGATAACAAGTCATGACTTCTTCTATGAGTCTGCCTTCCCACACCCCCGCATGTATCTCTCGCAATGCCTGACACGATGTCACCGGCATAGAATGGAGAGCCGCTACCGCGCACCCTGTATCGTAAGCGCGGGACAAATCACTCCCATAAAACGCGTCAAAGGGCACTTTTTTTAAGAATTCCGCTGTCAAGTTAGCCTGCTTTACACCTTGTTCTGTGAGTGGCGCATCAAACCACCCCGCATATCGACCGTTTTTGTTGGCTTCGCTTTCACCATGACGAATGAAATAGATGCGTGTCATGCTTTTCCTCCTCAAAAAAACAGGGATGGCGGGCACTCAAACACCCGCCATCCAAAAAAATCATAAATGTTCCCACAATTCCGCGTGAGGCGCAGCCATAATCGATTTGCTGCTAAACAACCCCTGTCGAATGGCGTAATCGCTACCGGCTTCCACGGCGGCTGTGACGTCCCCTACCTCACCGGTGAGCATCACAACGCCCTTTCCGCCCATACCACGGGACAACCGCAAATCCACAATCTCGACCTTCGCGGTTTTCACCGCTGTGTCAGCCGCTTTGATGATGCTGGCGGCCGAATAGGTCTCTATAATACCCAATGCGCCGTGCGGCGCTTCCGGCTGAGCGCCCATAAGCGCCATAATCACCGACTGGTCAATCCGCCCCATCAGCGTGTTATCCAACACATAATGGCCAAACTTTTGTTGCACGTGGTCCAAAGCGGTCTGCACATCCGAAATGCTGCCGGTCAGCAAAATCTCGTATTTTCCCGGGCAAGACGGATGCGCGGATAACAGGCGAATACCCGAAGATTTCAGCGCATCATCACACGCCTCCACGCCTATCGGGATGCTTTTTATTTCTAATACACCTACTGCATAAATCATAACAACTCAGCCTTTCCCTTCTGGCATTACGCCTGCACCTGTATCACTATTTCCGTATCTGTCACCGCGGTAACACAACCATTCACGGAACTGTGAATGTTAGCGGAAATCATGCCATTTGCTGCCGCTACCAAATCACCGACAGCCACCGTCTGCCCCACTTTCACCGCGGGGGTTGCTGGTGCACCGATGTGTTGGCGCAAAGGAAGATGAATGCACTTAGGCTGCCAGGCATCCTCAATATAGGTAGGAATACCGGTATCAAACGGAGCCACGCCAATGCGTTGCATGAACCGCTCACTCGGTAACATGCGATAGTCCCTATCCGGGTCTGCCCGCAGCTCTCCTTTGTGCTCATAGCGCAATTTAGCCTTTGCCAGCAGGCCTTTCACCTGCTGATAGACGCCGCGGGGGCTAATTCCTTGGCAACAAGCCGTCAATTCACATACACCGCAACCACAGCACACGCTCGCTTCTGTAAAATTCTCCGGATGTTGCTGCATAAGCGGCAGAGAATTTCGCACTATCTTGTGCGGACGCAACGGATACCCGATGAGCGCGCGCGGACACATATCCGTGCACAAACTACATTGACAGCAGTTCGCCGAGGCATGTGTGCGTACCGTACGTTCGGTGGCCAACTTACTGCTGATGGCCGGAATGGTTTTCGGTAAAATCAACAAACCCTTGGTGGTTTTGGTGATAACCGCCTGTTCCGGGTTGATAATCGGGCCCATAGCCGGGCCCCCGTCAATCATCACACAATCATCCGGCACGGTAACGGCATACTGTTTCATCAGTTCCTTTACCGGTGTGCCAATGGGGACTTTTACAACAAACGGTTGAGATACCTTACCGCCCACCGTCACCCATTTTTGTGTTACCGGACGGCTATGCCGCACCGCGTGGCAGATGTTCCACAACGTCTCGGAGTTGTAAACAATCACACCCACCGTAATCGGCAACTGTCCGGGCGGCACAATGCGTCCCAAAGTCTGATAAATCAAAATGATTTCATCACCCATAGGGTATACATTCGGCAAGCATTTCACGGTTACATGCGCAGAAATAGCCTGGCCATCCTCCAAGGAAAGACGGTGCGCCGTGTGCTCTTTCACACCCAGATAACCATGCGAAATACCCGTGGCTTCCATCACGTATTCCGCGCCGGCCGCCACTTCTTCCAAATGCTGTTTCATCAGCATGTAATCCGAATACAACAACGGCTCACATTCGGCGGCGTTGATTACCAAGGCGTCGGCTCCCTGCGCTAATTTAACCGCAGAGGGAAAACCGGCACCGCCCGCACCAACACAGCCGGCAGCTGTTATAGTATCTTTTAATTGCTCAATAGTCATCGCTAGACTCCTTGCTGTACAGTCAATCCACAATACCGACAATCACCGCGTCTGTGGGCGTCGATTGGTTATCCAAAGCCAATCTCGCCCCGCTGCCGGTGGTGAGCAACACTCTCTCGCCAATACCGGCACCTACGCTATCCAGAGCTATTAAGAATTTGTCGGTTTCTTCGGCGTTTTCAATCAACCGCACTTCCAGAATTTTAGAACCGACCAATTTTTCATTCTTACGTGTGGAAACAATATGTCCCACGACTTTACCCATCAGCATCGTATGTACCAACCTTTCTTAGTCTTTAACAACACGCACCTGGCTGCCACAAGGCAGACCCACCGCATTCGCGTCGTCTGTATCTACGTGCATTTCTAAGCGGAAATCGGGATGCACACGCACCTGCACGTCGTACCACTTTGTGCGGCGCTCGCCATCCACCTCTACGTTCACATATTCGCCGTCTTTGACGCCGAACGCTTGCCCGTCTGCGGGGCTCATGTGAATGTGACGGTTAGCAATAATGCAACCCTCGGAAATCGTAACCACGCCCTTCGGCCCGACAATCGTCAAACCCGGCGTGCCGGCAATGCTGCCGGATTCACGCACCGGCGCTTTCACCTTTAAGGTGTAGGAGTCGGTACGTGAAATCTCCACCTGCGTCGCTTTACGCACAGGACCCAAAACACGCACCTTCTCAATCGGGCGCATCGACGGGCCGATAATCGTTAACTGTTCTTTGCAGGCATATTGGCCGGGCTGAGACAGTTCCTTCATCGGTTGTAATTCATATCCCTTGCCGAACAATGCTTCTACGTGGGCGGCACTCAAATGGATATGCCGATTAGATACACCCACAGGCACTAAGTTATCCGCGCCCGCAATCACCTTAACACCTTGGGACTCTAAGGCCGCGCGCACAGCCGCTGTAATCGCAGCAGAATCAATCGCCATACTCGTTCTCCCCTTTTTTGAAAATACTATCGTTAAGCGAGCATACTCGCTGTCGTTTTCTCTTTTATGAACCGGAATGAATAACGTACAAAAGGTAACCCCCTCCGGTGGCTGTCGTTTGACAGCCACCGGATAACGGGTTCGTTTGTGTGCCTTATTTCAGGACAGGCAGCAGTTTTTCCACATCGCCGTGGGGGCGGGGAATCACGTGGGTAGCAATCACTTCGCCCAAGCGGGAAGCGGCCGCACCGCCAGCTTCAACAGCCGACTTCACAGCGCCTACGTCGCCACGGACCATGATGCTCACCAAACCGGAACCGATTTTCTCAGAACCAATCAACACCACGTTGGCGGCTTTGACCATCGCATCAGCAGCCTCGATAGCGGCTACCAGACCACGGGTCTCAATCATACCTAATGCTTCCATGTGTACAACCTCCTTGTAAAATTTATACTAAGTTTTTATGCAACAATCCTTTATTTCAGGACAGGCAGCAGTTTTTCCACATCGCCGTGGGGGCGGGGAATCACGTGGGTAGCAATCACTTCGCCCAAGCGGGAAGCGGCCGCACCGCCAGCTTCAACAGCCGACTTCACAGCGCCTACGTCGCCAC
>JAFPCP010000069.1 GCA_017423825.1 Clostridia bacterium
AGAAGCGCAAAAGTTGGCTGACGATGCCGGGTTGGACTTGGTCAAGATTGCCCCGACGGCGACGCCGCCCGTTTGCCGCATCATGGATTACGGAAAGTACCGATTCGAGCAAGCGAAGAAAGAAAAGGAAGCGCGCAAGAATCAGCGCGTGGTAGAGATTAAAGAGGTTCGTTTGGGACTCAACACCGACGTCGGCGACTTCAACACAAAAGTGAACCAAGCCATCCGCTTTTTGCAACATGGCGATAAGGTGAAGGTAAACATCCGTTTCCGCGGCCGTGAGATGGGCCATCCGGAGATGGGGCTGGATTCCATGCGTCGGTTTGCCGAAGCATGCGAAGAGCACGCTGCGGTGGAAAAGCCGGCCAAATTGGAAGGCCGCAACATGCTGATGTTCCTGGCACCCAAAGCGGCAAAATAAGTCCGCATACAATGACCGTATAACAGGATAGATTCCTATTTACAACTATACCAAATCAAGGAGGACAAACAACATGCCTAAAATCAAGACGCACAGTGGTGCGAAAAAGCGTTTCAAATTGAGCAAGACCGGTAAGGCCATCCGCGCCCATGCCAACAAGTCCCACATTCTCAATAAGAAGACCACCAAGCGCAAGAGAAATCTGCGCAAGACGGTGTCTGCGGACAAGACCAACCTGGCTGCTATCAAGCGTATGATTCCTTACAAATAATTAATTGAGAATTGAGAGACGGAGGTAAAGAAACATGGCTCGTATTAAAGGCGCAATGATGACGCGCAAGAGAAGAAAGAAAGTCCTGAAACTGGCAAAGGGTTATTTTGGTGCCAAATCGAAACTGTTCAAAACAGCGAAAGAAGCTGTTATGAAATCCGGGCAATATGCCTATATCGGCCGCAAACAGCGCAAGCGTGATTTCCGTCGCTTGTGGATTGCCCGCATCAACGCGGCTGCCAAACTGAATGGCATGAACTATTCCACCTTCATGAACGGCATGAAAAAGGCCGGCATTTCGTTGAATCGCAAAATGCTCGCCGAGTTGGCCGTTTCGGATGCGGCTGCGTTCACCGCTTTGACCGAGAAGGCCAAAGCTGCGCTGAAATAAAAAAGATAGAATTGCGCCCGGCGTTATCGCCGGACGCAATTTTCCTTTTTTGAAACAGGGATTTATCGAAGGAAAGGGGGCATATGTGTGCCGGTCACGAGCAAAGATAACCAATGGGTAAAAGAATGGCGGCGTTTGTCTGCGGATGCGAAATATCGGCGGGAACGCGGCTGTTTTGCCATAGAGGGCGTACGTCTATGCGGGGATGCTTTGGCTTCCGGCGTGTGCTGTCGCGCATTGCTGTACACCGCGCAAGCCGCCGAGACCTATTCGGACACGCTGCAATGCTTGTTGCAAGCGGCGGAACACGCGGTAGAAATCTCGCCGGAACTGGCCCGCTATATGGCGGATACGACCCATCCGCAAGGGGTGTTTTGCATCGCAAACGCTCTTGACAATTCCTTTACTTTGGATAAAATAAATATGTTAGGCATCTATGCCGCATTGGAGGATATACAGGACCCGGGAAACCTAGGCACCATCATCCGCACCGCCGAGGCATTCGGCGTGCGAGGGGTGTTGTTATCCGGCGGTTGCTGTGATGTGTATAACCCGAAAGTGTTGCGCAGCAGTATGGGCGGCGTGTTCCGCTTGCCTTTGTTGCAGGTGGAGCGTATGGAACAGACGATTGCTACGTTGCAGCAACGCGGTCTGGTGGGATATGCGTGCGTGGTGGATGCCACGGCGCAGCCGATTACGCAAATCAAATCCAAAGGTGGGGCGGTAGCCGTTATCGGCAACGAGGGCAACGGTTTGCGTCCGGAGACGGTGGCGGCTTGTGCACAACAGGTGACAATACCGATGGCCGGTCGTGCAGAATCCTTGAATGCGTCCATGGCCGCTGGCATTGTTCTGTGGGAGATGACACGGCCCAGCCGATAACAAGGGAGGCAATTTATGGATAGCCGTGTGTATTGGATATGGTTACAACAGGCATTGCCACTTGGGTTTAAGGGGATAGGCCCTTTGCTGGATACATTCGGCGATGCAGCAGGTGTGTACGCGGCCGACCGAGTGGCTTTGACCGCCGGCGGGGTGAGCGGGCCCGTGTTGGAACGTTTGGAGAATAAGGATTTAACCGCCGCGCGTCGTATACTCAACCGTGTGTTGGAATGCGGGGACTGGGTGCTGACGCCGGAGGACGCTTTATACCCGTTGTGCTTGCGCCGTATACCTGGTTTTCCGATGTTGTTATATGGTCGTGGCATCATGCCGGACCTCGACAGCCGCCCGGCTGTCACGGTTGTGGGCACTCGCCACGCTTCTGCGATAGGATGCGACGAGGCGCGCACGCTTGCGGCGGGTTTGGCCGCCGGTGGCATGGTAGTCGTCAGCGGCGGCGCTGTGGGGATTGATGCGGCGGTACATATCGGTGCCATAGAGGCGCAGGGGCTTACTTTGGCTGTGCTGGGATGCCCTTTGACAGAAGAGTATCCAAAGGTCAACGCCGATTTACGCCGTGAGATTGTGGCCAGCGGCGGATTGCTTTTGTCTGAGTTTGCTCCGGATGAGCCGTACAGATGCGATTATCACGTGCGCAACCGTTTGTTGGCGGGTTTGAGTCAGGGCGTTTGCCTTGCGCAGACACCAACGCGTAGCGGCGCGCGCATTACTGCCCGCTTAGCCAGAGAATATGATCGAGATATATTTGCTCTGCCGGGTGCGTTGTCGGGGCACGGCAACGACGGCAGTCATCGAGAGATTCAAAGCGGCGCGGTGCTGGTCATTCGCGCGGCGGATATTTTGGAAGAATATGTGGCGCGTTACCCGGGAATGTTGCAGGTGGAAGCCGCAGAGGCATGTCAAAAAAGGCTGGAAACGCAACCATCCCCATTCGGAGAAAAAACCAAAGAAACCGCGCCTCGCAAGATAAAGAAAAAGCATGAAAAGAGCGTTCCGGCTGTTACTCCCAAGGCAGCAAGCCCTGTGGTTTGTCCGGAAACAGCGTCTCAGGCGGCTAAACAAGTGTATGCAACGCTGACCGATATACCGCAACCGGTGGATGGGTTGGCGGCGCTGACGGGTTTGCCGGTGCCGACCGTGCTCGCGGCGTTAACGGAACTGGAAATGTTCGGTTGTGCCGTGCTGGTGTCGGGACAGCAATATAAACGCATATAACCTCTTTGAGGATGACAGAAGATAGAAAGGATGGTTCCGGTGTCGAAACTGGTTATAATGGAGTCGCCCGCCAAAGCCAAAACGGTGAAAAAATACCTAGGTGCGGATTATGAGGTCATAGCCTCAGTGGGCCATATTCGAGACCTGCCTAAGTCTTTATTGGGCGTGGATGTGGAGCGTGGGTTCCGTCCGCGTTATGTCGATATTCCCGGTAAGAGTGCGCTTATCCGCCAGATGAAGGCGGCCGCCGCCGAAAGTGACCAAATCATCCTGGCGACTGACCCGGATAGAGAGGGTGAGGCCATTGCCTGGCATTTGGCAAACTTGTTGCGACTGCCGTTGGAAGAGGCCAACCGCGTCACCTTTAATGAGGTGACAAAATCCTGCGTGCTGACCAGCATTGACAAGCCGCGTGCGTTGGACATGAACCTGGTGAATGCGCAACAGGCGCGTCGGATACTCGACCGCATTGTGGGATATAAACTCAGCCCGTTTTTGTGGAAAAAAGTACGCAAAGGGTTATCGGCCGGCCGTGTGCAATCCGCCACGGTGAGCTTGGTGGTGGAGCGGGAGAAAGAAATCCGTGCGTTTGTCAGCGAAGAGTATTGGACGCTGGATGCACAGCTGTCGTTGACAGCGAAAGGGCGTGTTTTCCCCGCCAAATTCCACGGCACAACCAAGGGCAAACTGAAAATCAAGACCAAAGAGCAAGCCGAAGCCATTTTAGAGGAATTGAAGAACGCGGAGTACGTAGCGGATAAAGTGAAACTGGGCACGCGCAAAGTGGCCCCCGCGCCGCCGTTCAGCACCTCGACGATGCAACAGGAAGCCAACCGTAAACTGAATTTTTCTTCCCGTCGCACGATGAAAGCGGCGCAGGAATTATACGAAGGTGTCGAAGTGGCGGGCGTGGGCGCAACCGGTTTGATTACGTATATGCGTACGGACTCGCTGCGCATCTCGGAAGAAGCGCGCGCCGCCGGTAATGCCTATATTCGCAGCCAATATGGGGATGCCTATTTGCCGGCGAAACCCCGCGCCTATAAGACCAAAGGCAACGCACAGGACGCCCACGAGGCTATTCGGCCGTCGGTGCCATCCTTGACGCCGGAGCAGGTGAAATCTTCCCTTAGTTCCGACCAATATCGTCTGTATAAATTGATTTGGGAGCGGTTTATGGCGAGTTTGATGGCCGACCAAATTCAAAACACCTGTCAGGTGGATATTGTGGCGGGCGCCTATGTGTTTAAGGCAACCGGTTACACTGTGCAGTTTGATGGTCACACCGTGTTGTACGTTGAGGGAAAAGACGAAAAAGATGCTGAAAACAAACCGTTGCCGGTGATTAAGCAGGGGGATGTGTTGTGTTGTCGCCAGTTGGAGAACAACCAGCATTTCACCCAACCGCCGGCGCGGTATAACGAAGCGACCTTGATTAAAGCGATGGAAGAAAGCGGCATCGGTCGCCCGTCGACCTATGCGACCACCGTGAGCACCGTGCTTGCAAGGGATTATGTGGAGAGAGACGGAAAATCGCTGAAACCCACGAATCTGGGAGAAGTGGTGACGCAGCTGATGCATGAGCAATTCCCGGAGATTGTGGATTTGGATTTCACCGCGCACATGGAAAAGAATTTAGACGGTGTGGAAAACGGGCAAGCCGATTGGGTGCAGGTGCTGGATGCTTTTTATGGCGGTTTTGTGCAGTCCTTGAAACGGGCGGAAGAAAACCTCGAAAAAGTGAAGGTTCCGGAGATAGAAAGCGATGAAGTGTGCGAACGCTGTGGGCGGCGCATGGTGGTCAAGACCGGCCGCTATGGCAAATTTTTGGCCTGCCCCGGTTATCCGGAGTGTAAAAACACCAAACGCATCGTGGAAAGCACCGAGGGCTTGTGCCCGAAATGCAACAGCCCGATTGAGGCGAAAAAGTCCAAAAACAACCGCAAATTCTTCGGTTGTAGTCGGTATCCGGCGTGCGATTTCGCCACCTGGAACGAACCCACCAAAGAGGTTTGTCCGCAGTGCGGCAAGACGCTATTCCGAAAGAAGGGTAAAAACGCCGGTGTGTTCTGCTTGACTGAGGGTTGTGCATACGAGAAATAACGGGAGATTTTCAGAAAGGAAGTAAGGCTTGCATGGGGATTACGGTTATCGGTGCCGGTTTGGCCGGCTGCGAGGCCGCGTTTGCGGCCGCCGAACGGGGGGTTCCGGTCACTCTTTGGGAGATGAAACCGGTGCAATACACCCCGGCCCATCGGCAACCTTATTTTGCTGAATTGGTGTGTTCCAATTCGTTGAAAGCTCGCCGTTTGGAGAGCGCGGCCGGCTTACTGAAAGAGGAGATGCGTCGTCTTGGCAGCGTGTGCGTGCCGTCAGCGTTGGAACATGCGGTTCCGGCGGGTGGCGCGCTTGCGGTGGATAGGGACGCCTTTTCGCAGGCGGTAACCGAAAAAATCCTCGCCCATCCGCTGATTACGGTGCAGCAAGGGGAGTTTACCGACATCCCCACAGACGAGGTGACCGTAGTGGCGACCGGCCCCTTGACGTCCGATGCTTTGGCGGCGTCTATTGCGCGCCTGTGTGGGGATGGGTTGCATTTTTACGATGCGGCGGCCCCGATTGTGACGGCGGAGAGCGTTGATATGTCCAGCGCTTTTCGCGCCTCGCGGTATGACCGAGAGGAAAGTGGAGAGGGGGATTATATTAACTGCCCTCTCAATAAAGAGGAATACGAAGCGTTTCACGAGGCACTTGTCGGTGCGGAAACCGCTCCGTTACACGCCTTTGACCGCGCACAAGGATTGACGGTGTATGAGGGCTGTATGCCGATTGAGGTGTTGGCAAAGCGCGGGCTGGATTCGATTCGTTTCGGCCCGATGAAACCGGTGGGATTACGCGACCCGCACACCGGTCATCGCCCGTGGGCGGTGGTGCAGTTGCGGGCGGAAAATGCCGCCGGCACCTTGTATAACTTGGTGGGATTTCAGACAAACCTGAAATTCCCGGAACAAAAACGGGTGTTCAGCCTGATACCGGCGCTGAAAAACGCAGAGTTCATGCGGTATGGCGTTATGCACCGCAATACGTTTTTAGATGCACCACGTTTGCTGGATGCGGGCTTTCGATTCAAGCAGGATAAACGGTTGCTGTTTGCCGGTCAGATGACCGGCGTAGAGGGATATATGGAATCCGCCGCGTCCGGTTTGTTGGCGGGTATCAACGCTTGCCGTGTGTTGCAAGACAAACCCCCGTTCATCCTACCGACCGATACGATGATGGGCGCTTTGGCGGCGCACGTCAGCACACCGAACGCCCATTATCAGCCGATGGGGGCGAATTTCGGTATTCTGCCTAGTTTGGAAACTCCGATTCGGGATAAAAAGGCGCGGTATGCAGCGTTGTCTGAGCGGGCGTTGGCCAGTTTAGAAAAGGCTGTCGCAAAAGAGAACGGCTGCGTATAAAGAAGGGACGGTATAAAACTATGAAAATCATCGTGGATGCACACGGCGGCGATCATGCGCCGTTAGAGATATTAAAAGGCGCCGCGCAGGCGGTTGCGGAATATGGTCATGAGGTGGTGCTTGTCGGCCGTGAAAGCGAATTGCGTGCCTTAGCACAGCAGGAATCTGTTTCGTTGGCGGGCATGGAGTTGGTGGATGCACAGGATGTTATCGCTATGGAAGACCACCCAAAGAGCATTTTGCGCGAACACAAAGACTGTTCGATGGCGGTGGCTTTGCGTTTGTTGGCCGATGGAAAAGGGGACGCCGTGGTGAGCGCCGGCAGCACCGGTGCGTTGCTGATGGGTGCCACTTTTTTGGTCAAGCGCATAAAAGGGATTTCTCGTCCCGCGTTGGCGCCGGTTCTTCCGTCGGATGAGAGCCCGTTCATGCTCATTGACTGTGGTGCGAACGCGGATTGCCGTCCGGAGATGTTGGTGCAATTTGCGCAGATGGGTAGCATTTACATGTCCCATATGTATCCGCGCGAAGGCGGCCCGCGGGTGGGTTTGCTGAATATCGGCACCGAAGATACAAAAGGCAGCGAGTTGCAACTGGCGACGTTCCCGCTGCTCAAAGAGAGCGGTTTGCGGTTTATTGGAAACGTAGAAGCGCGGGACGTTCCGGCTGGTGCGGCGGACGTCGTGGTGGCGGACGGTTTTTCCGGAAATGTGTTCCTGAAAACCATGGAAGGCACCGTGGATATGCTGATGAAAAATCTCAAACAATCCCTCATGCAAACAGCCCTCACGAAAATGGGCGCGTTGTTGGTGATGCCGGGCTTGCGTGCTCTGAAAAAGAAACTGTCCACCTCCGAGCATGGCGGCGCGGTTTTGCTGGGTGTAAATAAGCCGGTCATCAAAGCCCACGGCAACTCCAAGGCGAAAGCGTTTGCCAGTGCCATTCGCGTGGCGGCTGAATTTGCCGCCAGTGGTGCGGTTGAGGAGATTGCAGCCGTTACCGCACAGCAGAAGGAAGCGGATGCAAAGCAAGGGGACGAAACAACATGAGGGTGCTGGATGTGCTGGTTGCGTTGTTTTCCGAGAAATACGGTTGTTACAGTGAAGACGTGGAAATGGCCGCCTCTCTGGACGCGCTAAACATTGCCCCATATGAGCGAAAAGACATGGCCATGGTGTTGGAAGAGTTGTACGGCATCGCCATAGAAGAGGAGGCGTTGTACGCCTTTGACTCGGTGGAGGATATCGTTGGTTACATCGAAGACCGAATGAACGTGGAGGAGTGAGCAAAATGTCCCGTGATTTGAAAAAGTTAATGGAAAACATCGGCTATACCTTTCGGGACGTCCGGTTGCTGGAACAGGCCTTGACGCACTCTTCTTATGTCAACGAGCGGCGCGACCGCGGCGACTGTTATGAACGTTTGGAGTTTTTAGGGGATTCGGTGCTTGGGTTTATCACCGCACAGTATTTGTACGAAAAAGAGCGAGAATCCGAGGGCGAACTGACCAAATTGCGTGCGGCGGTTGTGTGCGAAAAGGCGCTTTGCTCCTATTCGCAGTCTTTGGAGATAGGATCCTATATGCGTTTGGGCCGTGGAGAACAGCAATCCGGTGGCCATAAACGCCCGTCCATTCTGGCGGATATGTATGAGGCGGTGTTGGCCGCCATTTATCTGGACGGGGGCATGCAACCGGCGGAAGCGTTTGTTTTGCGGTTTATCATACCGGAAATTGAAAACCAGCGCCGTCGCCATTTCAAAGATTACAAGACCGCCTTGCAGGAGATTGTCCAACAAAACCCGGGTGAACGGTTGGAATATGTCCTGGTAGGCGAGTCTGGCCCGGACCACAACAAAACCTTTTCGGCACAGGTGCATTTGAATTCCAACGTTATCGGCGCCGGTCGAGGTCACAGCAAGAAAGAGGCCGAACAACAAGCGGCCCGCGAAGCCCTGAAATTGATGGGATATGAATAAACGGCAGAAAGCAACTATAAAGGAAAACCCCTTTACAGGAAGGAAGTGAGGATGTATGCTCCTAAAATCATTGGAGTTACACGGTTTCAAATCGTTTCCCGATAAGACGGTGTTACATTTTAGCGACGGCATGACCGCCGTAGTGGGACCGAACGGCAGCGGCAAATCCAACATCAGCGATGCTATCCGTTGGGTGCTGGGTGAACAATCCAGCAAGAGTTTGCGCGGTTCTAAGATGGAAGACGTCATCTTCAATGGCACGGCACAGCGGCGCCCGATGGGCTATGCCGAGGTGACGATGGTGATTGATAATACAGCAAAGGTGTTAGAGTTTGATGCGGACGAGGTGCGGGTTACCCGCCGGTGCTATCGTTCCGGCGGCAGTGAATACCAGCTCAACGGGGCGACGGTGCGTTTAGAGGACATTCGTCTGTTGTTCATGAACACCGGACTTGGTCGGGATGGATATTCCATTATCGGTCAGGGACGCATTGACGAAATTGTCACTTCTCGCTCGCAGAATCGGCGCGAGATTTTGGATGAAGCCGCCGGTATTGCAAAATATCGCTACAAAAAAGACAAAGCGGAAAACAGCCTGCGCAAAACGCAGGAGAATTTGGACCGCTTGCATGATATTTTGCAGGAATTAGAGGACCGCGTAGGCCCGCTGGAAAAGCAAGCCGAAAAGGCGAAAAAGTTTTTGGAATATGCCGGAGAGCGCAAAGAGTTGGAGATTGGTTTATGGTTACGCACCATGAATGAATCGCGGCAGGTGTTGCGCGACCTGGATGCTAAGTTAGAAAACGCTCGCATACAATACGAGGCGGCCGGTGCCTCTATCGATGCTTGCAACGAAGAGGTGGAGCGGATTGCGATGGCCGCCGGCGCGTTGGAAGTGCAGATGGATGAGATACGTCGTCAGGCATCCGCGCTGGAAGAACAGGCCGCGGCGTGCGATAGCCAGGTGGCTGTATGGCAGAATGATATTTTCCATAACGAGGAAAACATTAAGCGTATAGAGGGCGAAATCGCGGACGCAGATGCCGGCACCGCGAGCATCGAAGAGGATATCACGCGGAGTTTTGCAGAAATCGAGGCTAAAAAAGAGGCTATCGCGCAGGCGGAGCAAAAACGCCTTTCTTTGGCAGAGGAAATGGAGCAATTGGCTCGCAGCAACGATGAAACGACCGACCGTATGGACGCGTTGTCAGCGGAAGCCTCTCGCTTGGCTTTGCAGGTTTCGGAAACGCGCGTGCAGTCGGTGACGAACGAGTCTTCGTTGCGCGAGATTACCATGCGTCTGTCGCAGTTGACGGCCGGCTCCGCTCTGCGTATCCAGCAGGCGGAACACGCCGCGGAGGAACTGCGTGAGAGCGAGAAAGCTCTACAAACCTGTCGAGAGCAGGCGGAAAGTTTGCAAAACACGGTGGCGGGCTATGAATACCGTTATCAAAATCGTATGACTAAACTCACGGCTGCCAAAGAGGCGCTGGATAAACAGGCTTTGGACGTGGAGAGTCGTCAACGCCGCGTGCGCATGCTGGAAGAGATGGAGCGTAATTTGGATGGGTTCCATCAAAGTGTACGCACCATTATGAAACAGTCCGAACGGGGTGCATTGCGCGGTATTTTGGGGCCGGTTTCTCGTTTGATACACGCAGACGCAGGGTGTGCACTAGCTGTGGAAACCGCGCTTGGTGCGGCGGCACAAAACGTGGTGTGTGAGCGGGAAGAGGATGCCAAGCGCGGCATTGCCTATTTGAAGGAGACAAAGGGCGGTCGTGCTACCTTCCTGCCGCTGGTGTCTGCCAAGGGAAACGTGTTGTCGGATTTGCCGAAGGATGAGCCCGGTTTTGTTGGGTTAGCGAGCGATTTGGTCACCTGTGACGATAAATTTCGTGTGGTGGCGCGTTCTTTGCTGGGGCGCACCGTGGTGGCGGAGGATATCGACTATGCCGTGGCGATTGCCCGTCGGTATGGCTATAAATTCCGTATTGTGACGCTGGACGGCCAGATGGTCAACGCGGGTGGTTCTATGACGGGCGGTTCCAGCGTTAAAGAGGCGGGCCTGCTGTCCCGCCGCACCGAGATAGAACGCCTGCAAAAAGAAACCGCGGAGAAAACCGAAAGTCTGGAAAAAGCGCGGGAAGCCTATCGGCAGATGCAGCAGGACGTTTCTGCGGTGGAAGCGCAACTCACCGGTGCGCGTGGCGAATTGACCACGGCGCAAGAGGACATGATTCGCTTGGAGGGCGAGGTGCGCCGTTTACAAGAGCAGGCGGATGCCAATCGCCTCGCGGCGGAAGAGGCGGCGGCCGAAATCCAGACCTTGAATGAGCGGGCGTCTGCTTGCCAACAAGGCATGGAAACGGCGGAAAAAGAGATGGCCGCGCTGCTTGCGCAACAGCAACAAGCGGAAGCGCGCTTGACCGAGCTTTCGGGTGGTCGTCAGCAGTTGACAAACCAGCGCGAGGAATTGTCCGAGCGTATCGCCCAGCAAAAACTGGCTGTGGTGAGCATAGAAAAGGAAATAGAAAACTTAGAAAGCAGCATTACCGCTCTGCGTAGTCGTCAGCAGGATTCGGCGGGGCACATTGAATTGTTGCGCGGGCAGATTGCGGCGTTACAGGCCTCGAACAAAGATATAGAACAGCGCATGGCGACGCAACAACAGCAAGCGGCGGATTTGCGTGCACAAGCCGCCGGTTCGGCGGATAGCATTGCCGCGCTGGTAGCTAAGCGCGCAGAAGGGGAGGCGCGGCAGACGCAACTGCGCCTGGAATCCCGTGAAAAGACGGATGAACGTGAGCGAATGGGGCAAGAGGTCGTTCGACTGGAAGAGAAAACCGCCGGCATTAAGAAAGAGGCGGACGATCTTTCTCGTCGTTTGTACGAGGAATATGAACTCACTCGTATGGAAGCCGAAGCGGTCGCCAAACCCATTGAAGACGTCACAGCGGCCAACCGTCGCGTGACCGAACTGCGCAATAAAATCCGTGCGCTGGGCAGCGTGAATGTGGATGCGATTGATGAGTTCAAAGAGGTCAATGAGCGCTATCAGTTCCTCAAAACGCAAATCACCGACGTGGAACAAACCAAAGAGCAGCTGCTCCGTCAAATTAATGAACTGACCGTGCAGATGCGCGAGGTGTTCATAGAACGCTTTAAGCAGATCAATTACCAATATGGTGTTGTGTTTGCGGAATTGTTCGGTGGCGGTAAGGGTGAACTGCGCCTGACCGATCCGGAGGATATTTTGGGATCCGGCATCGACATGTTTATCCAACCCCCCGGCAAGGTGATTCTCAACTTGGAATCCTTGTCCGGCGGTGAGAAAGCGCTTGCCGCAACGGCGTTGTTGTTTGCCATATTGAAGGTTACCCCCTCGCCATTCTGTGTGTTGGACGAGGTGGAAGCCGCTTTGGACGACGTCAACGTCGACCGTTATGCCACCTATCTGCGCCGTATGTGCGCGCGCACGCAGTTTATTGCCATCACCCACCGTCGCGGCACGATGGAAGAGGCGGATACCTTGTATGGCGTCACCATGCAGGAACGTGGTGTGTCTAAGTTGTTGGAACTGCGCGCGAGCGAAGTGGAGCAGAAGTTGGGATTGAATCTTGATAACGAGCAGAAATAGGAGGAATATCTATGGGGCTCTTCGGTAAGGTAGGGCAGGGCTTAAAGAAAACGCGTGAATCCTTGATGAACACCATGAATTCCATGTTGCGTTCCTTTGGGCGTATAGATGAAGCGTTGTTCGAGGAGTTGGAAGAAATCCTTATCATGAGCGATGTGGGAACGGTTGCTTCTTCCCGCATTTGTGCTCGTTTGCGCGAGTCTGTAAAGGAAAAGAACATTACGGATCCGGCAGAGATTCGACAGCTCTTAAAAGAAACGGTTTCCTCCATGTTGGCCGGCGGGCAGACGTTGCAGTTGCAAACGAAGCCAGCGGTGATTCTCGTCATTGGTGTGAATGGGGTAGGAAAAACCACCACCATCGGCAAATTGGCGGCGCATCTGAAAGCGCAGGGGAAAAAGGTGATTTTAGGTGCGGCGGATACCTTCCGTGCGGCGGCGATTGAACAGCTCGAGATATGGGCCGACCGTGCCGGCGTGGATATGGTAAAGCACGGCCAAGGCGCAGACCCGGCGGCGGTGGTGTTTGACACACTTTCGGCGGCTAAGGCGCGTGGAGCGGACGTAGTGATTTGCGATACCGCCGGGCGTTTGCACAACAAAAAGAATTTGATGGATGAACTGGCAAAAATAAGCCGTGTCATCAACCGCGAATTACCGGATGCAGATAAGGAAATCCTATTGGTGCTGGATGCGACCACCGGTCAGAACGCGGTCAACCAAGCCCGCGAATTCAAAGAAGCGGCGGGCATCACCGGCATAGTGCTGACCAAACTGGACGGCACAGCCCGTGGTGGCGTGGTGCTGGCCATTCGAGAGGATTTACAGGTGCCGGTGAAATTCGTCGGCGTGGGCGAGGGCATGGATGATTTACAGCCCTTTGATCCGGAGCAGTTTGCGGCGGGCTTATTTGATGAGGAGTAATATGGTATGAAATACGTCATAGCAACCCATAATGCACATAAACTCATAGAATTACAGCGCATATTGGAGCCGCTGGGTATTGAAGCGGTGACAGACCGCGATTTAGGCATGGAATTACCGGAAGTGGAAGAAACCGGCACCACCTTTGCGGAAAATGCGTATTTGAAAGCGGCCTCTGCCTGTGCGGCGACCGGTCTGCCGGCGATTGCGGACGATTCCGGTCTGGTGGTGGATGCGTTGGATGGCGCACCCGGCGTGTATTCTGCCCGTTATGGCGGCGAAGAAGCGACGGATGACGATCGCAACGTGCTGCTGTTGGAGGAAATGAAAGACGTGCCGGTGGGCGAGCGCGCAGCGCGGTTTGTATCCGCGATATGCGGCGTGTTCCCCAATGGGGATATCCTGCGCACACAGGGAACCTTCGAGGGAGAGATCGCCTTTGCTCCGAAGGGGGAGAACGGCTTTGGATACGACCCGATTTTCCTGGTGGGAGAGCGCACGTCGGCTGAAATGAGCCCGGCGGAGAAAGACGCTGTCAGCCACCGTGGAAAAGCGCTTGCTGCTTTTTCGGAGAAACTGAAACAATACTTAAACAACGATTGAGGATGGAAAATCTATGTTAACAAGCAAACAGCGTGCCTACTTACGGGGGCAAGCAAATAAGTTAGAGGCAATTCTGCACGTGGGCAAGGGCGGCATTTCCGACACCGTTATACGGCAAGCGGACGACGCCCTGACAGCGAGAGAATTAATCAAAGGAAAAGTTTTGGAAAGCGCCCCGGACACGGCGCGTGC
>JAFPCP010000070.1 GCA_017423825.1 Clostridia bacterium
GCGGTCGTATGCCTTGGAGCGAAGCGCGCCCCTTGTTTATGTCCTTGATGGGCAGTCTCACCCGACTGCACGATACCGGAGTGCGCCATTTGGCCATTTGCCCGGACAACATTCTCATCGGCGCGGACGGCAAACCGCATCTGCGCGGATTCTCTATCCCGTCCAGCCGGCAGGCCGGTAAGGATATCACCCCGGCCCTGAAAGCGGGGTATGCCGCGCCGGAACAGTACATAGCGGACGCCGACCTGACCGACGCGACCGACGTGTATGGCATTGCGGCCACCATTTTCCGCACCGTCACCGGCAACGAACCCCCCGCCGGAAACAAACGAGCTAAAAATTCCGACGATTTGTTTATGTCTGCCGACGTGGCGGAGGAATTGACACAGCAGGTGTGCGTGGCGCTCTTTAACGCATTGCAGGTGCAGCCGGACAGCCGCACTGAGGCTATGGCGCAACTGCGCAACGAATTGTCCGTTGAACCCACCGTCTCCGCTCTCGTGGATGAGCTGGAAGAGGATCGACAGGAAAAGCCCAACAACCGTAAAATGCGTAACCTCATCTTGCTTTTCGGTTGTTCCTTAGCCGCCTTGCTCGCCATTGTGCTGATTGCGCTCACCTTACTCGGCGGCTCCAAAGAACCGGACTCCTCCGCGCCGACCGCTCTACCGACGCTCCCCACCACTACCACACAGACAAACCCGAACGAAAAAACCTATTCTGTGGACAGCGTCGTGGGGCTCAATTATTATGACATCCGCGACACCAAACTGGCCGGCGATATGAAGGTGGAAATTGCGTATGAAACGTTCAGCAACAAAGCCGCCGGCACCATCCTCTCGCAAACCCCCGAGGCGGGCACCCCGGCTAGCAAAGAAACCACCATTCAAGTGGTCATCAGCAACGGCTCTAAAAACGAAAAGCTGAAAGTGCCGGACGTATCCGGATGGAAAGAAAAACACGCAAAACTGTATCTCGAAGCCCTTGGGTTCCGGGTGGAAACCGTGAAACTGCAAGCTTCTTCATATGAAAAAGGGCTTGTCGACAGCACCGACCCCGCCGTCGGCACGGAAAAGCGTATCGGTGACACCATCACCCTGCGCGTCAGCAACGTCCCCACCACAACCACAACAACCACCACCGCCGACCAAACCGACACCTCCAACTTTAACGAGGAAACGGGCGCGATGGGCTGACCGTAAAACAATTTATAAAAAGCACCGGCGACTGATGAAATATCAGCCGCCGGTGCTTTTTTATTTGTCGCCGTATAAGTTCATGCGGAATAACTGCGATTCCTCGTCTTTGTTCTGGCATACAATGGTCGCCTCTTCGATGGTACCCTGTGCCATAGCACCGGATAACACCAACAACTGCGTCAGGCGGCTTTTCAGATTCAGCACGTCCCCCTCCGCAGTCTTCATGTATACCTCGCCGGTCGTTTCTGCTACAAACTCCATTAACTTGTTAAAATCAAAATTGTGGATTTGTACACCATCCATGTTCGATTCCTCCTTACCATTTTCCTGTGCCGATAGGCTCTTACCGGAATAGTATACCTTCTTTTTGAGAAAGATACAACTGTTCTTTTCCATTTTTTTGTTTTTTCTTACCGGGTTAACAAAGAATTCACAAAATTCTCTTGACAGTTGGCTCCAAGCGTGATACTCTATTTTTAGCACTCGGGGGTATAGAGTGCTAAATCTTGAATAGGAGGACGACATCGATGATTCTAGAACCGCGA
Organism: Clostridia bacterium; assembly: GCA_017423825.1. Classification (GTDB taxonomy): domain Bacteria; phylum Bacillota; class Clostridia; order Oscillospirales; family Acutalibacteraceae; genus UBA5905. The sequence goes on from JAFPCP010000070.1 coordinate 1,745, forward strand.
AAAGCAAAAATACTCGCGGCTATTATTGAATACTATATTGAAACCGGCAACCCTGTCGGTTCCAAAATGCTGGCCGACATGCTGGGAAATCATGTATCCTCCGCAACCATTCGCAACGACATGGCGGCTCTTACGGCCGCGGGATATTTGGAGCAACCGCATACCTCTGCGGGGCGCCTGCCTACGGCGAAGGCTTTCCGCTTATACATTGAACAGCTGATGGACCGCCGCCCCTTGTCGGAAAAGGACCGTCTGAGTATTGACGAGATGCTGGCCGGCGCCGGCGGCGACCCAGCTCAACTGCTGCAAGACGCCTCCCGCGCATTGGCGGAGGCCACCGGCTTTGCCGCCGTAGCGGCCAAACCCGAGCAAAACGACTCGGCTATCCGACGCATTGACATCATGCAGATGTCCCCGCGCAGCATGGCGGTGGTGCTGGTGTCGGCGTCCGGCTCTCTGCGTACACGCATGTGCCGATGCCAACGAGACATCCCCAGCGCCGTCACTTTGGCTTTGTCGGATTACTTATCCCGTAAATTCCTTGACCGCCCCCTCTCCTGCATCACCGTTGATGCCATGCAAGAGATCTTGCTGGAATTGGGTGAGGCCGGGCTGGCGGTGGCTCCTATTTTATCCACCTTTTATGAATTGGCGCAAGATTGCGCCGCTTCACAGGTGATGCTGTCCGGCCAACTCAATTTGTTGCGACACCCGGATTATGAACTGGACAGCGCCCGCTCGCTGATTGGATTTTTGTCCGAACAGGAACGCTTGCGCGACGTGTTGGCGCAGCAAAACGAGGGCCTGCAAGTCGTTTTAGGCGGCGATTCTTTGCCGGAACTCACCGGTTCCAGTCTGATTGTAACCCACTATTCCCTGGGCATGCGTGGCCAAGGCACCATCGGCATTATCGGCCCGGTGCGTATGAACTATGCGGAAACCATCCCGCGTATCGAATATTTTGCCAACGCCATCGGCAAACTGCTCAGCGAACTGTTTGACGAAGAATAAAGGAGGCCCCCGCATGAATAAACAAAAAAACACAGCCGCAAACAGCACAGATATCCCCGAAACCGCGCCCGCACAGGACGCCACCACCGAGGAGACGCCGGCGGCTGCCGAACAAAATGTAACCGCTGCCATCGCCGATTTAGAGGCGCAACTGGAAGCGGCGCAAACCGAACTGGAAAGCGTGAAAGACCAATACCAGCGCATATTGGCTGAATATGCCAACTACAAACGCCGCACCGAACAGGAAAAAGAGCAAATCGGTCTGTTTACCAAAGCGGAGTTGCTGACTGGTCTGCTGATCAGCGTGGATAACATGGAAAAAGCCATTGCCGCGCCCGCCGGCGACCAATACAAAGACGGCGTGGACCTGGTGTTGCGCCAATTCATGGACGCTCTGCACAAACTCGGCTTGGAGGAAATCGAGGCAGAAAACGCACCCTTTGACCCGCAGGTGCACAACGCCGTTATGCGCGAGGATGCGGACGGCGTCGAGCCCGAGACCATCACCGCCGTTTTCCAAAAAGGCTATAAACTCGGCGAACGCGTTCTCCGTCCTGCGATGGTTAAAGTGGCGAACTAATCCCAGGCTAATAAGGACACTATCCTTTTTAGATATGACCGACATATAACAATTTATGTGAATAATTGGAGGTAATCACTATGGCAAAAATCATTGGTATCGACTTAGGTACAACCAACTCCTGCGTGGCCGTTATCGAAGGCGGCGAGGCGGTTGTTATCCCCAACGCAGAAGGCGCCCGCACCACACCTTCGGTGGTCGCATTCAAAAAAGATGGCGAGCGCATCATCGGCCGCGTGGCCAAACAACAAGCTGTATCCGCTCCCGACCGCACCATTTCCTCTATCAAACGAGACATGGGTACCGACCGCAAGGTTTCTGTGGACGGTAAATCGTATACCCCGCAGGAAATCTCCGCCATGATACTCACCAAACTCAAACAGGACGCGGAAGCCTATCTGGGCGACACGGTCACCGAGGCGGTTATCACCGTTCCGGCCTATTTCACCGACGCTCAGCGCCAGGCCACCAAAGATGCCGGTAAAATCGCCGGTATGGAGGTCAAGCGTATCATCAACGAACCGACCGCGGCGGCTCTCGCCTACGGCATCGACAAAGAAACCGAGCAGAAAATCATGGTCTACGACCTGGGCGGCGATGATTTCGACCAGAAAATCGTCGACTGGCTGATTGCCACCTTCAAAGCCGAGACCGGTGTTGACCTCAAAAACGATAAGATGGCCGTGCAGCGTCTGCGCGAAGCCGCCGAGAAAGCCAAAATCGAACTCTCCGGCTCCACCAGCAGCAACATCAATCTGCCGTTCATCACCGCCGTCGTCACCGACGGCGTCACCGAGCCGAAGCACTTAGATATGACGCTCACCCGCGCGAAATTCAACGAATTGACTGCGGATTTGGTGGAAAACACCATGGCCCCCGTACGGCAGGCGCTGTCGGATTCCGGCCTGAGCGCGAACCAGATTGACAAGGTGTTGTTAGTGGGCGGTTCCACCCGCATTCCCGCCGTGCAAGAAGCTATCCAGAAATTCATGGGCAAAGAGCCCTTCAAAGGCATCAACCCCGACGAATGCGTGGCCATGGGTGCCGCGTTACAGGGCGGCGTGCTCGGCGGCGAGGTCAAAGGCCTGCTGCTGTTGGACGTCACCCCCTTGTCCTTGGGTGTGGAAACCATGGGCGGCGTCATGACCAAGGTCATCGAGCGCAACACCACCATCCCCACCAAGAAAAGCCAGATTTTCTCCACCGCCGCCGACAACCAGCCTTCCGTGGAAGTGCACGTGTTGCAAGGTGAGCGCGAATTCGCCAAGGATAACAAAACCCTCGGCATGTTCCACTTGGACGGCATCGCCCCGGCGCGTCGCGGTGTGCCGCAAATCGAGGTCACCTTCGACATCGACGCCAAC
>JAFPCP010000071.1 GCA_017423825.1 Clostridia bacterium
ACCGCAGTGCATTTCCGGACGCAATTTCTTACCCAGAGATACAGCCATATCCATCAGTTTGCCCACGCCGTTCTGGTCCAGTTTGGCGAAGGGGTCGTTCTCATAGATCTTGCTGTCATAGTAGGCGGTCAAGAACTTGCCGGCGTCGTCACGGCTGAAACCGAAGGTCATTTGGGTCAGGTCGTTGGTGCCGAAGCAGAAGAACTCGGCCTCTTTCGCGATTTCATCCGCGGTCAAGCAGGCACGCGGGATTTCCATCATGGTACCGACTTCGTATTTGAGGTCCGCACCGGCCGCAGCGATTTCCGCATCGGCGGTGGCCACGACGATATCCTTGACGAACTTCATTTCCTTCACTTCGCCGGTCAGAGGAATCATGATTTCCGGAACCAGGTTCCAGTCAGCATGCGCCTTTTTCACGTTGATGGCGGCACGGATAACAGCCTTGGTCTGCATTTTGGCGATTTCCGGATAGGTAACAGCCAAACGGCAGCCACGGTGACCCATCATCGGGTTGAACTCGTGCAAGCCGGTGATGATGTTTTTGATGTCCGCCACGGTTTTGCCCTGGGCGTTGGCCAAAGCTTCGATGTCGGCCTCTTCGGTGGGCACGAACTCGTGCAGAGGCGGATCCAAGAAGCGGATGGTAACGGGGTTGCCTTCCAGAGCCTCGTACAGCTTCTCGAAGTCGCCCTGTTGATACGGCAGAATCTTATCCAACGCGGCTTCGCGCTCTTCGACGGTATCGGCACAAATCATCTCGCGGAACGCGGCGATGCGGTCGGCCTCGAAGAACATGTGCTCGGTACGGCACAAGCCGATACCTTCGGCGCCCAGTTCGCGCGCCTTTTTGGCGTCGGCGGGGGTGTCGGCGTTGGTGCGCACTTTCAGCGTGCGGAACTCGTCGGCCCAAGCCATGATGCGGCCGAACTCACCGGCGATTTCGGCATCCACGGTCGGGATGATGCCGTCGTAGATGTTACCGGTGGAACCGTCGATGGAGATGTAATCCCCTTCGTTGTAGGTCTTGCCGGCGAGGGTGAATTTCTTGTTTTCCTCGTCCATGATGATGTCGCCGCAACCGGAGACACAGCAGGTACCCATACCACGGGCCACAACAGCCGCGTGAGAGGTCATGCCGCCGCGCACGGTCAAGATACCCTGCGAGGCTTTCATGCCGGTGATGTCTTCGGGAGAGGTCTCCAAGCGAACCAGGATAACCTTTTCGCCACGGTTGTTCCACGCTTCGGCATCCTCCGCGGTGAACACAACCTTACCGCAAGCGGCACCGGGGGAAGCGCCCAAACCTTTGCCGGCCGGGGTGGCGGCTTTCAGCGCTTTGGTGTCGAACTGCGGGTGCAACAGCGTATCCAAGTTACGGGGGTCGATCATGGCCACCGCTTGCTTTTTGTCAATCATGCCTTCATCCACGAGGTCGCAGGCAATCTTCAAAGCAGCCTTGGCGGTACGCTTACCATTACGGGTTTGCAACATATACAGTTTGCCGGCCTGCACGGTGAATTCCATATCCTGCATATCGCGGTAGTGGTCTTCCAGCGTGGCACAGACCTGTTTGAACTGAGCAAACGCCTCGGGGAATTTCTCAGCCATTTCGGCAATCGGCATGGGAGTACGCACGCCGGCCACAACGTCTTCGCCCTGGGCATTAACCAGGAACTCGCCCATCAGGCCGGGTTCGCCGGTGGCGGGGTCACGGGTGAAGGCCACACCGGTACCGCAATCGTCGCCCATGTTACCGAACGCCATCATCTGCACGTTGACAGCGGTACCCCAAGAATAGGGGATATCGTTGTCGCGACGGTACACGTTGGCGCGGGGGTTGTCCCAAGAACGGAACACCGCCTCGACAGCGCCCATCAACTGCTCTTTCGGGTCGGCGGGGAAATCCTTGCCGATTTTGGCTTTGTATTCGGCCTTGAACTGGCCGGCCAATTCTTTCAGGTCTTCGGCGGTCAGCTCGACGTCCTGCGTGACGCCTTTGACTTCCTTCATCTTATCGATGAGTTCTTCAAAGTATTTTTTGCCGACTTCCATAACGACGTCGGAATACATTTGAATGAAACGGCGATAGCAGTCCCAAGCCCAACGGGGGTTGCCGGACTTCGCGGCCATAACCTCGACCACTTCTTCATTGAGGCCCAGGTTCAGGATGGTATCCATCATGCCGGGCATGGAAGCGCGGGCGCCGGAACGCACAGAAACCAACAGCGGGTTTTCTTTGTCACCGAATTTCATGCCGGTGATGCCTTCCATTTTGTCGATGTATTCCATGATCTGCGCCTGGATATCATCGTTGATTTTGCGGCCATCCTCATAATACTGGGTGCACGCCTCGGTGGTAACGGTGAAACCCTGAGGAACGGGCAGACCGATTTTGGTCATTTCCGCCAGGTTGGCACCTTTGCCGCCCAGCAATTCGCGCATGGTTGCGTCGCCTTCGCTGAACAGATAGACATACTTGTGACTCATACTTTTACCTCCAAGATTCATATTTGCGATAGTTCTTTGCGGTTCTCACGATAGCTCGTCCGCAAAGCCACCACACATTATAGCAGATAATCATCCGTTTGGCTATATTTTTTTACAAAAAGATGTAAATACTCTTTTTTGATGGATTTTGACAGCCGAAAAACACAAATATCTGTTATTTTTGCCAGTAAAGGGGTAGGATTACGCTTCAAAAACACTTGCAGTAGGGGATAAAATTTGTTATACTGAGCAAGGACATAAGGCGTACGATTGCCGGAAGGTGGTTTTGCCTTGTGCACGGACGATACAAACAACAGATGGTCGGAGAAACAACGCCGGCGGGGGATGCACCCCGGGGTGGCGCTTATTCCGGCCCTTTCGGCGTTTACGCGGTGCGGGGACGCTGTAAATGATATACAACGAGGAGTGTGACACGATGTTGTTTCACAAAAAGAGCGGGGCCATTGATTGGCTGGTCGTGGGTCTGGGCAATCCCGGCGCGGCGTATGAGGGCACGCGACACAACGCCGGTTGGGATGCCTTGCAGGCGTTGGCTCGTCGCGCGAACATTTCCATCAACAAAAAGCAATGGAAGGCGCTCACCGGCACCGGAACGATAGGGGATAAAAAGGTGCTTTTATTGTTTCCGCAAACGTTTATGAACAACAGCGGCGAGGCGGTGCAGGCGGCGATGGCGTTCTATAAGTTAAAGCCGGAGCAGTTGCTGGTGCTGTCGGATGATATAGCGTTGCCGGTGGGTAGCTTGCGGGTGCGCAAAAAAGGCAGCGACGGCGGCCAAAAAGGTTTGCGCAGCATCATCACCCATATCGGCAGTGACGCGTTTGCACGGGTACGCATCGGCGTGGGTGCCAAGCCGCACCCCGCGTACGATTTGGCAGATTGGGTGCTGTCAAAATATAAGAAAGAGGAACAGCCGTTGATGCAAGCGGCGTTTGACGACGCGGCTGCGGCGGCTGAATGCATCGTGGCCGATCGGATAGAGGAGGCCATGAACCGCTTCACCCGTACCGGGAAGTAGGGAGACAAGGTATGAGTTTTTGGGACAAAGCGCTCACGGCATGGCCGGCATATACGGCTGTGTGTGAGGATCTTCGACAGCGGCGCACCCCGCTGTCTTTGGTGGGCTTGGCGCACATTCACAAGGCGCTTTTTGTGGCTGGATTGATGGCGCAATTGCAACGACGCGCGGTGTTGTTGGCGGCGGATGAGGCAGAGGCGAGTCGGCTGATGGCGGATTTGCAAGCGCTGGGTCTGCGCGCCTGTTCGTTGCCGGCGCGGGAATTGTATTTGCGACAGGCGGAGTCTGCCTCGCGAGAATATGAGCAGATGCGCCTCGGCACGCTGGCGGCGATGGCGCAAGGGGATTACGATTGCGTGGTCGCCTGCGCGGACGCCGCGATACAGTATACCATTCCGCCGTCCACTTTGTTGCGTCGTACGTTGTCGTTGACTGCGGGAGCCTCCTTGCCGGTGGCTGATCTGCCGGCGGCGTTAGCGGCCGCCGGATACGAACGGTGCGCGCAAATTGAGGGCCCCGGGCAGTATGCGGTGCGCGGCGGTATTGTGGACGTATACCCCGCGGCCTGTCGTGCGCCTGTGCGGTTGGAGCTGTGGGGAGATATGGTGGATACGCTGTCGTATTTCGACCTATTAACACAGCGCCGCACCGATGCCTTAGAATCCGTATCCATCCCGCCGGCGGCGGAGATTATGTATGACGACCCGGCGGTTTTGGCGACGGCGATTGAAGAGGTGGCGCGCAGCCAGCGCGGTAAAAATGCCGACACCGTGCGGCAACGGTTGCTCGCGGATGTTGAGCGGTTGCGTGGTGGGGCTTTTCCCGCGTCGCTGGATAAGTATCTGCCGCTCATTTACGAAGAAAAAGCGAATCTGTTTTCCTATATGCAAGACGCCCTGCTGTTTGTGTCCGAGCCGGCACGTGTGAAAGAGCGGGTGCGCACGTATTTGTGGCAATTAGAGCAAGATGAGACCACTCTGTTGGAGGAGGGGTTGCTTTGTCGTGCCCTGATGGACTACGCCCCCTCGTGGGAGCAGGTGGCGACGATTTGGGAAAGCCGAGACACGGTGCTGATGGACGCATTCGCGCGGGCGGGGGCGTCCGTGCATTTGGAGCGCATGTATACCGTCAGTGCGCGTCAACTGCCGGTTTGGTCCGGTCGGGTGGAATTGTTGGCGGAGGATTTGTTTGATTTAGTCAGCCGCCGCATGGCCTGTGTGGTGTTGGCCGGAAATGAGGAAAAAGCCGCCCAAACGTTGGCGGAAGATTTGCAGAAGACCGGTCTGCCGGCGTTGTATGCAAAATCCCCGGAAACCCCGGTGCGTGGGCAAATCTTGGTGATGCGGGGCGGTCTGTCGGCCGGCATGGAATTGCCGGACGCGGGGCTGGCTGTTTTGACGCATGGACAGATTGTCCAGACGTCCCGTCGCCGTCGCCCCCGGAAAAACAACGGGGTTGAAATTCACAGCCTCGCCGAGTTGGAAATTGGTGATTACATCGTGCATGCCGGGCATGGTATCGGTATATATCGTGGCGTACATCAGTTGGACGTGCAAGGCGTCGTGAAGGATTATATCAAACTGGAATATGCCAAGGGAGACACCTTATACGTGCCGGTAACCCAACTGGATTTAGTGAGCAAATATATCGGCTCCAAAGAAGACGCCACCGTGCGGTTGCACCGCCTTGGCGGCCAAGAATGGCAAAAGGCTAAGACGCGTGTTCGCTCCGCGGTTAAGGATATTGCCAAGCAGTTGATGGTGTTGTACGGCCAGCGGATGTCCACGCCAGGGTATGCGTTTGGTCCGGATGAGGAATGGCAATACGACTTTGAGCGCCATTTTGAATACCGCGAAACCGAGGATCAACTGCGGTGCGTGGATGAGATTAAAAGCGATATGGAGCGGGCGGTGCCGATGGATAGGCTGTTGTGCGGCGACGTCGGATTCGGCAAGACAGAGGTGGCGTTGCGGGCGGCTTTCAAGTGCGTCAGTCAAAGCAAACAATGCGCCTTGTTGGTGCCTACCACCATTCTAGCGTTCCAGCATTATAACACCATTTTGAAACGGTTTGAGGGATTCCCGGTCAAAATAGAGATGCTGTCCCGCTTCCGCACCCCCAAACAGCAGGCGGATATTCTGCGCCGTGTGCGATTGGGTGAGGTGGATATTTTGGTCGGCACCCACCGCATGTTGTCGGCGGACGTATCATTCAAGGATTTGGGGCTTTTCATCGTGGATGAAGAGCAGCGGTTCGGCGTATCCCAAAAAGAGCGCATCAAAGAACTGACGCCGAACGTAGATGTACTCACCTTGTCGGCGACTCCCATCCCGCGCACGCTGAATATGGCAATGAGCGGGATTCGAGATATGTCGGTGATAGAGGAAGCGCCGCAGGACCGCCGTCCGGTGCAGACCTATGTGTTGGAACACGATAACGGTGTGATCACCGATGCCATTCGGCGGGAATTGCGCCGGGATGGACAGGTGTATTATTTGCACAATCGTATCGACAATATTGAGCTGTGTGCGGCGGCGATTCACAGCCGCATTCCGGAGGCGCGCATCACGGTGGCGCACGGGCGTATGAACGAGGAAGAATTATCGGAAATTTGGCGGCAGGTGTTGGAGCATGAGGTGGATATTTTGGTGTGCACCACCATCATCGAGACCGGTGTGGACATCCCGAACGTCAACACGCTGATTATCGAAAACGCCGACCGATACGGCTTGTCGCAGCTGCACCAGTTGCGTGGACGCGTGGGGCGCTCGTCCCGCCGTGCGTATGCGTATTTGACCTTCACGCGGGGCAAGGAGTTGTCCGATGTGGCGACCAAGCGCTTGGAGGCTATGCGCGATTTCACCGAGTTCGGCGCCGGATTCAAGATTGCCATGCGGGATATGGAAATTCGAGGCGCCGGTAACCTGTTGGGCGCACAGCAACATGGGCATATGGAGGCTGTGGGGTACGATATGTATCTCAAACTGCTTGCTGAGGCGGTGGGTGAAGAAAAAGGCGAAACCGTGCGAACAGCCGAGTGTGTGGTGGATCTGCCGATTACAGCGCATATTCCGGATAATTATATTTCCGACAATGCGCAACGATTGGAGATATATCGCCACATTGCGGACATTCGCACGGTGGAGGATTCCATGGACGTGTTTGACGAACTCATCGACCGTTTCGGCGAACCGCCGGCGGCGGTGCAAGGGCTGGTGGATGTGGCGCTTTTGCGCAACATGGCGGCCGCTCGGGGGATTCGGGAAATCAAACAACAGCAGGAGAGTCTGCTCCTATATACGGATGCGTTGGATATGACGATGGGTGCCCGCATGAACGGTGCGCTGAAAGGCCGGGTGCTTATCAGCGCCGGCGCCAAGCCGTATTATGCGGTGAAAATCGACCGCACCGGCGGCAAAGATGCGTTGGATACGTTACGTGAAGTGTTGGAGGCCGCGATGCCTGTGGAGGAAGGGGAAACAGCCAGTGGACAATAAGATTGTGGTTTTCGACCTGGACGATACCCTGGTGGACTCGCATCGTCGGTTTGAGGATGCGATCTTAACGCTGCTGGATGCCCACGGCATTGCCTATGATGCACGGCAGGTGATTGCGAATACTAACCCCCTGGGTGCATCGGGTACTGCTGTCTATTTTTCCGCTTTGGGGGTGCCGGGCACCATCGAAGAGATATACGAGCAATTAATGAGGGCGCAGGAGGAATTTTATGCTTCTCGTGTGTCGCTATTGCCCGGCGCGCTGGATTACCTGCATCGGCTGTCTGCGCAAGGGGCGCGTTTGTTTGTGCTTACCGCCAGCCCGCATCGGCTGTCCGATGGTTGCTTGCGTAGCAATGCCGTGTATACTCTGTTTGAACAGGTGTGGTGCACCGAAGATTTCGGGCATAATAAAGGCGAGGAAGCGCTGTTTCACAAGGTGACGGCGGCTATCGGTTGTGCCCCGGAGCAGGTGCTTTATTATGATGACGGCGTTACCGCCATTCGCACCGCTCGGGCTGCCGGCTGGCAGACGTGTGGGGTGTTGTCCGCCTATGCCGCAGAGAGTGATAGGATGGAACAGGCGGCGCATAGTTGTATCCATAGTTTTGAAGAGATCCTGTCCGCACAGCCACGGTAAGGGCGTACGGATGAGAGTTTGCGGATATCCTTTCGAAAAGGAGTGAAGTTATGAAGGCGATGATCGCCATGAGCGGCGGTGTGGACAGTTCGGCGTCGGCCGTATGCATGATGCAAGCCGGCTATACTTGCGTGGGAGTGACCATGCGCCTGCATGATGTGGAAGGCCATGCAGACGACGCTTTGAGTCTGCCCGCCCAAGAGGCAAAAGCCGTAGCCGATCGGTTGGGGTTTCCATTTTATGAACTGGACTATCGGGAAGCGTTTGAACAGCAGGTCGTGGCACCCTTTGTTGCAGCTTATGAACAGGGGCGCACACCCAACCCTTGCATCAGTTGTAATCGGCACATGAAATTTGCCCGTTTGCATGAAAAAGCGCGGGAATTGGGCTGCGATTTGGTCGTGACCGGTCATTATGCACGGGTGGTGTATGATGAGGAAAACAGGCGTTGGAGTTTGCGTAAAGCGCGCAATTTGGCAAAAGACCAAAGTTATGTGCTGTATTTTCTGTCCCAAGAGCAGTTGGCGCGCACACGGTTTCCTTTGGGGGAGATGGAGAGCAAAGATCAGGTACGTGCGTTAGCACAGACGCATGGCTTAGCCAATGCAAATAAACACGATAGCCAGGATATTTGCTTTATACCGGACGGAAAATATGCCGATTTTATCCGGCGGCATACCGGTCGGGAATATCCGCCGGGTGCGTTTGTTGACCGACAGGGCGCCGTGCTGGGGCGGCACAAGGGGCTGATCGGCTATACCGTCGGGCAACGCCGTGGGTTGGGACTTTCGTTGCCTGCGCCTTTGTATGTGTGTGACAAATGCGTGGAGAATAATACTGTGATATTGTCCCCGGAGGCGGCGTTGTACAGCCGCGAATTGCTGGCGGAGGATGTGTGTTGGACCATCGGCGAGCCGCCGTGTGGTCCTATACGGGTGGAGGCAAAGACACGCTATGCCGCCAAAGAAGCACCCGCGGTGGCGGAGATGTTGCCGGACGGGCGGCTCAAAGTGGTGTTTGACCAGCCGCAACGCGCCATGACGCAAGGACAAGCGGTGGTGCTGTATGATGGCGATGAGGTGCTTGGCGGCGGCACCATTTGTGCTGTGCCGAACGAATAGACAACAACAAAAAAATAACGCAAAAAATCCCATCGACATGTGTCGATGGGATTTTTTGTTTGGCGGAGAAGGAGGGATTCTGAACCCCGGTTTTGCGCCGCGGTTGTACACGTCGAAGTGTCTGCACGCAAAACCTGGGCTATTCTTGCGGAATAGCGAGGGTTCATCATTTGTCATCTTTGCAAAAAAGAACAAGGCATCCCCAAAGGGCACCTTGTTCTTTTGGCGGAGAAGGAGGGATTCGAACCCTCGAACCGCTGTTAACGGTTACACGATTTCCAATCGTGCGCGCTCGACCAGCTACGCGACTTCTCCAAGTATGTTTTGCGCTCTCTCCAAGCGCTAAATCATTATAATGAATTTGCGATAGCTTGTCAAGCGTTGGCGGAGATTTTTTTCAAAAATTTATAAGTTGTTTTCACCTTTTTAACTTGACAAACAAAGTCTACAATGCTAAAATGTCTAGGTCAGTTGTACGGAGAGGTGTCCGAGCGGTTTAAGGAGCCGGTCTTGAAAACCGGTGACTCGAAAGAGCCAAGGGTTCGAATCCCTTCCTCTCCGCCAC
>JAFPCP010000072.1 GCA_017423825.1 Clostridia bacterium
AGAAACGCTTGCCAATCAAGCAACGAAAGATGCCGCGCGGGTAGACGGTATGTTGGAGCAATTGTTGCCGGTGGAAAGTGCGGTATTGGCTGCGGCACAAGAGGCTGACGAAGATGCGCAAGCCGCCGCTGTCGCGGCAGATAAGGCAGAGGCTGCGGCCGCGGTGACCAATGCCGTTTTGCGCGAGTCGGCGGTGTACGTCGGCACGGAGGAACCGCAGGATGAGAAGATTACCGTTTGGATAAATCCGGAGGGGGAGGCGACCATTGACCGAACCTACGCCCCGGAGAGCGAGAACGCGCAAAGCGGTTTTGCGGTAGCACAGGCGGTGGCGCCGAAAATTAACCGAGATGAATTGGCGGATTATATCGTCGAGCAGGGCGCGGCGAACGGCTGGGTTTATCGGAAATGGAACAGCGGCTTGGCCGAGTGTTGGGGCAGCGCTTCGGTTGAGGCAACCATCACCACCGCGTGGGGTGGTTTGTTTTCGGCAGACGGTTTGCAATCCAGAGACCCTTTCAACGTGTCGTTCCCCTTTGCCTTTGCGCAGGCGCCGCTGGTCACGGCTACGCTGAAAAGCAGCGGCACAACGGCTGCTCTCCTGGTGGTGCCCGGCTGGGGCAGCGCCGCCACCACCACGCGCACGGGCAGTTACGATTTGTGTCGTGGAACAGCCATGGTAGAAACCCGCACGTATACCGTTTCCTATTATGCGATGGGTAGTTGGAAATAAAAAGGAGTGAATAAAGAATGGCTGTTACAAAAATACGCGATAAAAACGGCGTTTTTCAGAGCCTGCTCTCTATAAAAGGGGAGCCGGGCTATACACCGGTGAAAGGGGTGGACTACTACACTCCCGAAGAAATACAGGCGGTGGAGGCGGCGGCGAGTGCTGCCGCGGCGCAATCGGCGCAGGCGGCCGAAACGGCGGCCAATCGGGCCGAAAGTTATGCGCTCAACCCGCCCCGCGTCGGTGACAACGGTTGCTGGATGCAGTGGGACGGCACGGGCTATACGGATACCGGTCTGGCGACACAGGGCGAAACCGCCCTGCCGGCCGTGGTCGACGCGTGGCCGGCGGATAACCGCATGGTTTGCAATGCTGAGTATCGGTTGGGCACACTCACCTCGTTAGAGATAGCGGGCTTTGCCGCCGGCCGGGAAGGCTATGGCGGCGTGTGGAGCGTGCAGTTCACCGCCGGGAGCACCATCGACGTGTCGGTGCCGGATACGGTTTGCTGGTATGCGGCCGAGCCGGCCTTTACGCCGGGATATGTGTATCATCTGACCTTTATTCCACTCGGCGATAAGTATATGGGCGTTTGGTTGGAGGCGGCTGTATGAACAGACAGACGGTTGCCACCATGATGGCCCAGTACAAAACGGTTTTCACCTCCGGCGAGGGCCGTGTGGAATGGGAAGAAGGGGTGCATAGTTATGCGCCGTCGGTTGTTTTGCGGGGACGGTGCGCCCAGGCGGGCACGCCCACGCCAGATAGCCCGCAAGAAATTCTGCACAACAACGGGGTCTTCTTCTCCCAAGGGAGAAATCTGTTTAACCTGTATGGCGCGGCGGCACTGGCTAATTTGAGCGCTACACAACTATATCCCATTTCTTTTGTGGAGGACGCCGTGCAGATAAACCAAAGCATGTATTACCACGGACGTGTTTATTTTGCCGGAGTGGATATGTTTCTCATCGCCGGTTCATACAGATTGTCAGCGACTTGTTATGCGCCCTCATCGGCGCTGTCCAAGACCTTGTACTATGGGGTGGAGGGCGTAAGCAACACGTTGGCTCTGTCTGCGTATGATACGTGGGTGCCCATTAAACGCGGTATCACGGTATCGCAATCCGGTTGGTATCGGTTGCATATACAACTCGCAGGCGGCAAAGACAAAAACACCGACATGGGCTTGCTTGTTAAGGAGATACAACTGGAACGGGGGACGGTGTACCACACGTATGAGCCCTATCACAACGGCGGTGCGGCCATAGCCCCGGATTTGTATGCGGTGCCCGGCACCGACTATGTGGATGAATGGGACACGCAAACCGGCCGGGGCGTTCAGCGATGCGGCGTGATTGCCGCGTATAACGGCGAGCCGATTTCCACGCCGTATATCAGCACCACCGGGGAGTTGTCAACCGGTGCGACGGTGGTGTATGGTCTGCCTGTTTCGAAGGCGTTTCAAACCCAGCCGGAAAAGCTGATTTTGCCGGCGGGATACGGGCAGATATATCAGGTCGCCGGGGATGTGGCGGATGCCCCGTTGTCGGTGGGGCGCGTTACGCATACGTAAAGGAGGAAGAAAATGGAAAAAGTATATTTATCGGCGGCGGCGCACGCCAAGGACAACCCCACGAAATGCCCCACTAAATGTGGTGAAAATATCCATTGCAACGAATATATGGATATCGTGGAAACCCGTCTCAAAGAACATGGGGTGCAGGTCAAACGTGGCTTTACCACACAGACCGGCGCGATGGCTCTGAAAAACCGCGTCAAAGAGGCCAACGCCTGGAAAGCGGACGTGTATTACGTCGCCCACACCAATGCGGGCGGTGGGCGGTATAGCATGACCATGTGTTATCCGGATGCGGCGAGCAAGGCGAAGGCGAATGTGTTTCATAAGTACAGAAAATGCGTGGCAAGCCATAAGGTGAAAACCCGTTCCGACCTGTATGAAATCAATGCGACGGCCATGTTGTGTTTGTATGATGAACTCTTCTTCCACGACAACGCGGCGGATTGTAAATGGTTCCATGAAGGCGGCATGGAGAAACTGGCGGAGGAAACGGTGCAGGCGCTGTGCGAACTGTGCCACGTGACATACAAGCCGAAGGCGGAGAAGGTAGAAAAGCCCGCCGCGGCGGACAAAAAACCTGTAAAGGGAGATGCCATTACACTTAAAAAAGGCCGCTTGTATGTGTCCAGCCGCGGGACGGCGGCGGTGACGCGCACCGGCACCTTTTATGTGTATGATGGCGTATGCGTAAACGGACGGTATCGCGTGACAAACAAAGCCAGCCGCGTCGGGAAGACGCCGGTTGGGTTGCATGTATCCGGTTGGGTGGAACTGTAATTCGCGCTTGCAGGGGGTCATGATAAAGACTGTGTAGAAAACATGCGGTTGTTTTTCACCGAAAGAGACCAAATGTTGGTAGACCATGCAAGCGGAATCCGGACGAAAAAAGCGGAAGTGATTACCATCTACATAGACGTGGAGGCGTTACCTTTCAACCGAGGATATTATTCCTGCGACCTGACGTTCCTGTTTGATGTGGAGGTGGAGGTTTACGGCGGCCACGGTACGCCCTGCACCACCTTGCACGGCGTTGGTGTGTTCCGTAAAAAAGTTATCCTTTACGGCAGCGAGGGACACGTGCGTGTATTCCACAGCGAATATCGCCCGGACGAGTGCGACCGCCAGGAGATGCCCACCCGCAACATGCCGCATTGCTGTGTGCAGATAGCCGAGCCGGTTGTGTTGGATGGCCGCTTGGTGGATTGCTGTGACCGTTGCCATTACGACTGCGGCGACTGCGGATGCATCCCGGCCAACCTGTGCAGCCGTTACGGCGGCAACTTTGTGGATGGGCCGGAGTGCAAAATCGTGGTTGTCACGTTGGGTATTTTCACCATCGTACAGTTAATTCGCAACGTGCAGATGTTGGTGCCGGTGTATGATTATTGCATGCCGAACAAGGAATGCACACCCACCAGCGAGAATCCGTGTGACCTGTTCCACAAAATGAGCTTCCCGGTCAACGAATTCTTCCCGCCTGCCACCGAGGGGGACGGCGGCGGTTGCGGCTGTGCTTGCGGGAGCAACACAACCACCAGCAGAGAGTCGACGAGCGGGTACAACAACTGCCGCCGCGGCTGTTAAGGTTCCCTTTTTTCTTGCGATAGGTAAGGCGAAAAGCCGTCGGTTTTTACCGACGGCTTTTTTGCATTGCGGCATTGACACATGAAAAAGATTAAGGTATAATGAAAAGAAAGTTTTTAGCATGGGCGGTTCCTGTGCAAAGGATAATTGTAAACAAGAAAAAGGGGTTAGGACATGATTAAAGAAACAATGGAACGGTTGAACGCGCTGGATTCCGAAATTGGACAAGCGATTGAGTGTGAGTATAACCGGCAACGCCGCGGTATCGAACTGATTGCGTCGGAAAACGTGGTCAGCGAGGGCGTGCTGTTGGCGGCCGGCACGATTTTGACCAATAAATACGCAGAGGGCTATCCGGGCCATCGCTATTACGGCGGTTGCCAGTGCGTGGACGAGGTGGAGCGCATTGCCATTCGCCGCGCGTGTGAGCTGTTTGGCGCTGATCATGCAAACGTCCAGCCCCACAGCGGTTCGCAGGCCAACACGGCGGTGTACGTGGCGCTGTTGCAACCGGGTGATACCGTATTGGGCATGAATCTCGCCCACGGCGGACACCTCACCCACGGCAGCCGGGTGAATCTGTCCGGCAAGTATTATAATTTCGTTTCTTACGGTGTGGATGCCAATACCGGCCGCATCGATTACGAGGCGTTGGAGCAACTGGCCAAAGAGCATAAGCCGAAATTGATTGTGGCGGGTGCGTCGGCGTATCCGCGTGCGATTGATTTTGCGCGTATGGCGCAAATCGCGCACGACAACGGGGCTTACCTGATGGTGGATATGGCGCACATTGCGGGTTTGGTTGCCGCCGGCGAGCATATGAGCCCGGTGCCGTATGCCGACGTGGTGACCACCACCACCCACAAAACCTTGCGTGGCCCCCGCGGCGGCCTGATTTTGTGTAAAGAAGAATTGGCCAAGGCGATTGACAAGGCGATTTTCCCCGGCATCCAGGGCGGCCCCTTGCTGCACATCATTGCGGCGAAGGCGGTGTGCTTCGGCGAGGCGCTGAAACCTTCCTTCAAGGAATATCAACGGCGTTTGGTGGAGAACTCCAAAGTGTTTGCCGAAGCGTTGCTGGAAGAAGGGTTCGATTTGGTATCCGGCGGCACCGACAACCACCTGTGCCTGATTGATTTGCGTCCTATGAACATTACGGGCGTGGAGATGGAAACCCGCCTGGACGAGGTAGGCATCACCGTGAACAAAAATGCGATTCCCGACGACCCGCAGAAGCCCAGCATCACCAGCGGTATTCGCGTCGGCACGCCGGCCGTTACCACGCGTGGATTCGGCCCGGAGGAGATGCGGCAGGTGGCGCATTTGATTGCTTTGTGCGCGAAAGATTTCGAAGGCAATCAGCAAGCGGTGCGCGAGGCGGTGGACGCCCTGTGTGACAAGTTCCCGCTGTTTGAATGAGCGTTTATTCGCGTCGGTTTAATGGTTTAATACAAATAAAAAAGACAGTCGTTTTTGAACGGCTGTCTTTTTTTTGTTGTTTTAGGCTTTGTTTTGCTTTTCTTTGTTTTGTCTGTATTGGAGCGGCGATACACCGACCTCCCGCTTGAACAAGCGGGAGAAATAACTGGTATCGCTGAATCCGACGCGCGCGGCGATTTCGCTGATGGATGCTTTCTGCGAAAGCAACAATTGTTTCGCCTCGGCCAACCGTTTGTTGATGATGTATTGTTTGAGTGTGATGCCGCGTTGGTCGGCAAACAGGTGCGAGAGATAATATTTATTAACGAAACAATGCTCCGCCAACGCATCCAACGTGATGGGCCCGTGATAATGTTCGTTGATATACTGCGTGGCTTGTTCGACGATTTTGTTGCTGTGCAACACCGGCTTATCCGCTTTGTCGGCGTGGATAACCCGCACGACGTACAATAACAGAGCACGCGCCAGGTTTTTCACAATATCGCCATGGAATGGTTGTTGGCTTTCTAATTCCTGAATCGCCTGTTCAAATAATGAAATAAAAGTATCATATAGACTGTCGGTGGGGAATATATTGTTATATTCCGGTGGCAATAAATGATTTATCGGCAGGTGGGACAAACTGAGATTATCCAAAGCGAAGAAATACATCTCCACCGATTCGTCGCTGAGGCACTGTTCGCGGTGCGGGGTGGCGGCGTTGTAGATAACGATATCTCCTTTTTGAGCAACGGTGGATGTGCCGTTGACGTCTATCTGGGCACAGCCGTCCTTGATGAACAGAATCTCAATAAAATCGTGATGGTGCTCTTGTTCGGCCCAGCCTTCGGATTTTTTGAGTTCACCAACGTACAATAAGCGTGGCTTCGCCTTGAATGAATAGCGTTGTTCGAGGGTGTAATGTTGCCGTTCTTCGCTGTTGAGTCGATGAATGATATTCATACGATATCTCCTTTTGATTTGGCCGGTGCAGCAATACAATTATAACAAATCAAACAAAAAAGTCAATATATGATAAAAGAATATGGATAAAATTGCTATAAAAAGTTAACAACTAAGTGCATTGCAAAATGCACAAAAAGAATATATGATTGAGTTGACAACAACGGCGAATTGTATAAAATCTTCGAAGCAAGGAGGGATTCCGGTTGAACGAAGTGATTTTGGAAATGAAAAACATTGAGAAGCGTTTTTCCGGTGTTCATGCACTGAAATCGGTGAATTTCGAGTTGCGCAAAGGCGAAGTGCATGCGTTAATGGGTGAAAACGGGGCCGGCAAATCGACGCTTATCAAAGTGCTTTGCGGTATTTATCCGCGGGACGGCGGCGAGGTTCGTCTGTTTGGCGAGCCGGTGCATTTTCATAACATTGCCGAGTCGCAAAAGGCGGGCATCAGCGTGATTCACCAAGAGTTGAACATGATGAATCATCTGACGGTGGCACAAAACATATATATCGGGCGTGAGCCGCGCAAGGGAATTTGCATAGACGACGCACAGATGGTGCGGGATGCGAAGGCGTTGTTTGAACGCATCGGCGTTAACATAGACCCGACGGTGCCGCTGGGCACGCTAACGGTCGGCAAACAGCAGATGGTGGAGATCGCCAAAGCGGTATCCCATGAATGTCGTTTGCTGGTGCTGGACGAGCCCACGGCTGCCCTCACGCAGACCGAGGTGGAAGAATTGTTCAAGATTATGAACGATTTGCGAGACAAGGGTATCGGCATGATTTACATCTCCCACCGCATGGATGAAATCAACCGGATTTCCGACCGTGTGACGGTCATGCGTGACGGTGAGTATGTGGACACGGTCAACACGGCGGAGACCACAAAGGATGATATTGTTAAAATGATGGTTGGCCGCGTGATATACGGCGACCGTAAGATGGAAAGCACCGTGCCGGCGGACGCCCCGGTGGTGTTACAGGTCGAGGACCTGTGTTCCGGCCGCGAGGTGCAGCACGTGAGTTTCAGCCTAAAAAAAGGCGAGATTCTCGGATTTGCAGGCCTGATGGGTGCAGGGCGCACAGAGGTCGCGCGGGCGATTTTCGGCGCGGACAAAAAAGACGCCGGCCGCATTTTCATCCATGGCGAAGAGGTGGAAATCTGCCACCCGGCTCAGGCGGTTAAGAAAGGCGTTTGTTACCTCTCCGAGGACCGCAAACAATACGGCTTGTTGTTGGATAAATCGGTTTCGGAAAATTCCGTTTTGGCTTCTCTGGACGATTACATTCACGGCACCTGGATTGACGATAAAGAAATCCGGCGGGCGGCGGCCGAGAAAAACGCCATGTTACGCACCAAGACACCGTCTATGGAGCAGGCGCTGAAAAACCTGTCCGGCGGCAATCAGCAGAAAGTGATTGTGGCGCGGTGGCTGTTGCGGGATTCGGATGTGTTCATTTTTGACGAGCCTACGCGCGGCATTGACGTGGGCGCCAAGAGCGAGATGTATGAACTGATGGAGAAATTGGTTGCACAGGGCAAATCCATCATCATGATATCTTCGGAATTGGCGGAAATCCAAAGACTTAGCGACCGGGTTATTGTCATGTGTGAAGGCCGCATCACCGCCGAGTTAGACTGCGCGGATGCGACGCAAGAGGAAATCATGAAATATGCAACCATGCGTGAAACGGTTGCTGTTATATAATGAGTAGGAAGGATGCGATTGCCATGAAAAATCATAAGAAACTCGGTCAGAATATCATCATCCTGTTCGCTATGATTGTGTTGGTGGCGATTTTCTGGTTGCTGAACCCCAATTTCCTGGATAAGTTCAACATTGTGAGTATGGCACAATCGTTGGCGCCGTATGCGGTGATGAGCTTAGGCGTAACTTTTGTTGTTGCGACCGGCGGCATCGACCTGTCTATCGGTACGGTGTGTATTGCCTCGGCGGTGGTGTCGGGCAAGATGTTCACCAGCGGTTTGCTTCCGCTGTGGGCCACCATTCCGATGATGATTGCCATCGGCACGTTCTTCGGTTTGGTCAACGGCTTGCTGATTGCGAAACTGAAACTGCCCGCGTTCATCGCGACCCTCGGCACGATGATGTTCTCGCGTGGTTTGTCGGCTTTGATTGTGAAAGACCCCAACATTTTCTTCCCGTCCGGCACGTGGTATAACCGCCTGTTCTCCAACTGGAACGGTATTCCCACGGGACTCATTTGGGTGGTTGCTTTCACGCTGATTTGCATGTATTTGATGTACAAAAACCGCATTGGCCGCTACATTCTGTCGATTGGTAGTAACGAAGAGGCTACGCGGTTGTCCGGCATCAACACGGATAAATACAAAATGTACGCGTACATTTTTGCCGGTTTAGGCGCCGGTATCGGTGCTATTTTCTGGTCTGCGGCGTTCCCGACGGTGGCGGCGGCAACCGGTAACGGCATGGAGCTGGATGCTATTGCCGGCGTATACATCGGCGGCACCAGTGCGGCGGGCGGTGTAGCTTCCGTGTCCGGCTCGGCCATTGGTGCGGCGTTGCTGGTGGTTATCCGTAACGGTCTGAACATGGTGTTGGCGAAGTTCAATTTGGATTTGAACTCCACCTACGTGACCTACGTGTTGACCGGTATTATCGTTATCGTGGCTGTGTTGATGGATGTATTTAAGACCAAACGCCAGAACAAGGTGAAAGTTGAAAAAGCGGACACCAAAAAAGAAACGGCCAAGGTGAACGGCTAAATCCCACTTATTTTACGGAACTAACCCGAAAGGGTAAATTTATAAAAGGAGGAGATCCTATGAGCAAGTTCAGAAGAGTCCTGTTTGCAACCCTGTCTGTCCTGTTGGTGGTTGGCATGGTTATGTCCTTTGCGGGCTGTAACCAAGCTGCAGACACCAAAACCATCGCTGTTGTGGCGAAAGGTGAATCGCATGCTTTTTGGCAGTCGGTAAAAGCCGGTGCCGAAGCGGCTGCTAAGGAAAATGGCTACACCATCACCTTCCGTGGCCCTGCGAGCGAAAGCGCAAAAGACCTCCCCTCGCAACAAGAGATGGTGCAGACCGCGCTGTCTAACAACGTAGACGGTTTGGTCTTGGCGACCATCGGTGAAGGCTTCACCGACATGCTGGCCCAAGCGTACGACAAGAAAATCCCGGTTGTACAGTTTGACTCCGGCATCTGGGCGAACGATGTGACCGCCCTGAACAATCAGAGCAAGAACCCGATTTTGTCCTCTGTGGCAACCAGCAACCGCTTGGCGGCTGCCTTGGCGGCGGAGAAATTCTTTGAGGCTGTGAAAGCGGATATCGCGGCGGCGGATAAGTACGTTGTGGGCGTTATCCAGCATGACGAGACCCAGACCGGTATCGACCGTGCGGGCGGCTTCATTGACAAGTTCAAAGAGCTGGCGGATGCCGATGCTACTACCAAAGGCAAATACGTTATCGAAAAAGAAGTGAAACCCGGTGACGCTGACAACGCGTATAAAACCGCTCTGGAAGCCCTGTATGAGAAAGGCGCTGCGGCTGTGTTTATGTGCAACGAAGGCGTTGTGAAGCAGGTTTATGATGCTATCACCGCCTCCGGCGGCAAGTATGACAATGTGAAATTCTGTGGCTTCGATGCCGGCACCAAGCAGATCGAGTGGATGAAGAAAACCACTGGCGCGAAATTGGTCGGTTCTGTTGCGCAGGATTCCTACAAGATTGGCTACAACGCCGTCTTGCAGTGCATCAACGCGTTGGAAGAAAAAGAAGTTTCCGCCGAAGTGGCTATTGCCGGTGCTTGGTGGGATGCTACCAACGTAGACGAGATGGTTAAGAACAATCTGGTTTACGAAGGCTAATTTCCAAGTGATTTGTAGTTCAAATTGAACGGGAGCCGCACTCTTTTGGGGTGCGGCTCCTTTTTTGTTTATGGCACGTTAAATCACCGGTTGCAAAGGCGGTGGTTTTTTGTTATAATAAGACAAGTGGCTAACCACATAGCATAAGCAAGGATAGGAGGAATAGGTGTGAAATTGTCGTTGGTTATTCCTTGCTATAATGAAGAGGCGAATATACAACCGATGCTGGATGCTTGTGTAACGGCGCTTGAGGGGCACCTTTCTTCTTATGAACTGATTTTTGTCAACGATGGCAGCCGCGACGGCACTTGGAAAACCCTGAAAGAGCTGTGCAAACAGGCTCCTTGTCCTATGAAGGCCATCAACTTTTCGCGCAATTTCGGGAAAGATGCGGCCATCTATGCCGGCTTACAACAGGCGGCAGGGGAGTATGTTACCGTGATAGATGGGGATTTGCAACAACCCCCCGAGACGGTGCTGGAAATGGTAGCGTTGTTGGATGCGCAGCCGCATTTAGATTGTGTGGCGGCGTATCAAGAGTCGCGCAAAGAAACGCGGTTTATAGCGTTTTGCAAAAAACGGTTTTATCGTTTGATGGACAAGGCTTGCGCAATAGAGTTCCACGAGGGAGCAAGCGATTTTCGCACCTTCCGCCGTGGGATGGTCGAGGCCATTTTGAGCTTGCGGGAATACGACCGGTTTTCCAAAGGAATTTTCTCTTGGGTTGGGTTTAACACGGCGTACATTCCTTACACCGCACGACCGCGCCATGCAGGGGATACCTCGTGGTCTTTCTTCAAATTGGTGCGGTATGCGATTAAGGGAATCGTGTCGTTCACAACTTTCCCCCTGAAATTAGCTACTGTTATAGGGGCAATCACGGCGCTGTTATCGTTGCTTTACATGGTGTTTGTGGTGGTGCAAAAGTTGGCTTTCGGCATTGCGGTGCCGGGCTATCCGACCATCATTGTGCTGATTTTGTTGATTGGCGGCATCCAAATGTTAATGCTCGGCTTGCTGGGCGAGTATATTGCCCGTGTTTTCATCCAAGGGAAACACCGCCCCCTGTATATCACCAAAGAAACCTTGTGCAACGACGATGACGCTTTGGATTGATGTGTATAAAAAAGACCGACAGCCTGTCCGGCTGTCGGTCTTTTTCACTTTCGTTTGTATAGAACTTCCCCCGTGCACATATAGATGGGCAGGGGGGGATTTGTATGACGATATACACGGTGGTGGCAGGGGATACGTTGGCATCCATAGCGGCGGCTTTCGGCATAACGCCGGCGTTGTTGGCGGAGAATAATGGTCTGGATTTGCAAACGCCGCTGGTGGTGGGGCAATCGTTGGTGGTGCTGTTGCCGGCTGAAACGTATACCGTGGTAGAAGGGGATAGCATCTATGGGATTGCCCGCCGTTACGGCACCTCGGTGATACAGTTGTATCGAAACAACCCGGGCCTGCAAGGCTTGCCGGCGTTAGAGGTGGGGCGGGAATTGGTGATTCGCTATCAAGAGGAGCCGCAAAACCCTTTGGATGTGAATGCATACGCCTATCCGTATATTCAGACGAGTTTGTTGCGGCAGACGTTGCCGTATTTGACCTATTTCACGCCGTTCACCTATGGGTTCACGCCGGAGGGCGAACTGGTTCCGCTGGATGACCAGGTGATGGTGGATTTGGCTCTGGAATATGGGGTTACACCGTGGATGCATCTATCCACACTCACCCCGCAAGGGGTGTTCAGCAGCGAATTGGGGCTTTCTCTGTTGGGCAATATAGACGCACAAGAGCGTCTGATCGGGGAGATTATCACCAATATGCAGGAAAAGAATTACCAAGGTTTGGACGTGGATTTTGAATTCATTGGCTTGGCTGGTGCTGCGCCCTATGCGGATTTTGTGAACCGTTTGCGAGAGAGGTTGTCTCCGCTGGGGTATGAGGTGGTGGTGGCGTTGGCGCCCAAGGTGCGGGACGGACAGCCGGGCTCGTTGTATGAGGGGCATGATTATGGCGCGTTGGGCGCGGCGGCGGACGGGGTGTTGCTCATGACCTATGAATGGGGCTATACCTATGGGCCGCCTTTGGCGGTTGCGCCGATCCCCTCCGTGCGGCAGGTGCTGGATTATGCAGTGACAAAAATCCCGCCGAATAAAATCTTTTTGGGCATCCCGGCGTATGGATACGATTGGTCGCTGCCGTATGAGCGGGGTGTCACCAAAGCGCAGTCGCTGTCTAACGTGGAGGCGGTTGCGTTGGCGCGTCGTTATGGGGCGGAGATTTTATACGACACCGTCGCGCAGGCTCCGCATTTCAATTATACCGACGAGCAGGGCGTGGCTCATGAGGTGTGGTTTGAGGATGCCCGCAGTATAGATGCTAAACTGAACCTTATTGAGGAATACGGTTTTCGCGGGGCAGGGTATTGGAATTTGATGCGCCCGTTTCCGTCGAATTGGAGTTTGCTGAACAGCCGCTATCGCATTACGTCTTGATGTTGGTTGGGTTGGATTGACATCTTTTGCGGCGTATAGTATGATGGGGGAAGAGAGATGCGCCCCGAAGGGTGAAGAGGTGATGAATATGGCAGGGTTTCCCTGTGAGGATTGCGAAAACTATGAGTATGATGAGATGACGCAGGAAGACGTATGCGTAATGGATTTGGATATGGATGAATTCGAACGTTTGATGTTGTCACCTCGCCCGTCGTGCCCATATTATCGGGTGCGGGACGAATATCGCATTGTGCGTCGGCAGAATTAAAAAAGGGCGGAGAACCGATTGGTTCTCCGCCCTTTTTTGTTGATTTAGATGACCTTGCTCAGGAATTCTTTTAGTCGGGGGCACTGCGGATTATCAAAGATATCTTCCGGGGTGCCTTGCTCCATGATTTTTCCGCCGTCCATGAATAGAACGCGGCTTGCAACCTCGCGGGCAAAGCCCATTTCGTGCGTGACGATAACCATGGTCATACCCTCGTTTGCCAGTTGTTTAATTAAATCCAACACCTCGCCCACCATTTCGGGGTCAAGAGCGGAGGTGGGTTCGTCAAAGAGGATCACTTTGGGATTCATGGCCAGCGCGCGCACGATGGCGACACGCTGTTTTTGTCCACCGGATAGGGTGGAGGGGTATTTGTCCGCCCATTCGTCCAGACCGATGCGTTGCAACAATTCGTGTGCGCGTGCTTCCACTTCTCGTTTGAGTTGGATACGTGCCGCACGGCCTTTGGCTTTTTTTAGTCCCACGTGCAAGGGCGCTAAGGTGATGTTTTCCAGCACAGTTTTATTGTTGAAGAGATTAAACTGCTGAAACACCATACCCATGTGCTGTCTGTGAAGGTTGATGTCGACCTTCATGTCGGTCAAGTCTACCCCTTCAAAAAAGATGGAGCCGGAGGTAGGGTCTTCCATGCAGTTCAGGCAACGAAGGAAGGTGCTTTTACCGCTTCCGGAGGGGCCGATGATGACGATGCGTTCGCCCTCGGAGATGGTTTCGCTGATCTGGTCGAGTACGGTGAGAGCACCGTATTGTTTGGTTAAATTAACGGCTTCTATCACTTTTCTTCAAACTCCTTTCCATCCAACGAACACCCATGGCGATAAGGAACACCAGCACAATATAGATGACGGCCATCACCAGATAGGGAATCATGAACTCGTAACTATTGGAGCCAATGTTGTTAAAGGCGACGTAAAGGTCCATAGCACCGACAAAACTAACCACAGAGGTCTCTTTGATTAAGGTGATGAATTCGTTACCCATGGTGGGAAGAATGTTTTTGACCGCCTGCGGGATAACGATTTTCAACATGGTGGTCCAAAACCCAAGTCCCACAGCGCGACCGGCTTCCATCTGTCCGATGTCTACGGACTGGATACCGCCCCGCATGATTTCGGATATATAGGCGCCGCTGTTGAGTCCAAACACGCAGATGGCCACGGTGACCGAGGGGAGGTTGGCGCCCATAAGCGGCAACAGCACGTAGTAGAACACCAACAACTGCACCACCATAGGAGTGCCGCGGAACATGGCCACATAAAAACTGCATATGTTGTTGAGAATGCGGGGAAGTATTTTGTATTTAGGCATCACTCGCACGGCGGCGATGGCGGTACCGATAACGATACCGATAACCAAGCCGATGATGGCGATGGAGAGGGTGTTTTTTAGTCCGATGAGTACCTCGCGGTAGCCGCCCTGGTCGATAAACACCCGTAAAAAAGTTTCGATTTTTCTATCAAAGTTACCCATGTATAAGTCTCCTAAAACGAAACAATAACCTCACCGCTTGGCGGTGAGGTATTGTTCATGGTTTTGAAAGGATTGCCCGGTGAATGCCCGGCAAAGCCTGGTGATTACGATCGGGATTACGCCAACGCGTTGATCGCCTTCACAATGCAGGCCGCCGGCGCAGAGTCGATAACGACGTAATCAATGTTACCATTGAGGAGGTCTTGCACGGCCAGAGAGCCGTTTTTGTAGCCTTTGCCGGTAACTTTCAGGTTGTTGGAGGCATAATCGCCTTCATTGGCCACGTACATGGCACCGGTGGTGCCGTTCTGGTAGCCGATGTTGGTGGTATTGTCCATCGTCTGCAACTTAGCCAAAATCTTGTCAGCGGTATCGCACTCGGCGAAGGTGTCGTCGCCCTCGGCCACGATGATGCGCTGCGAAGCATAGTAATAGGTATCAGAGAAGGTGACGTGCTCTTTACGCTCTTCCTTCACGGTCAGACCGGCCATCGCGATGTCGGCTTTGTGCTGGCCGACGGTCAGGCAAACGGCGTCGAAGTCCATGTTGTTGATGACCAGTTCCATGTTCAGTTCTTTCGCCAGCAGGGCAGCAATTTCCATATCGATGCCGTAATAGCTGTCGCCATCTTTGTACTCGAACGGCTCGAAAGCGGCGTTGGTCGCGACAACCAGCTGGTCTTTGCTGGCATCATACGCAGCGGACTTGACCGCTACGGGTGTGCCGTCGCCGAAATAGTTGTTGCAGATGTCGTCGAAGGTGCCGTCGTCCATGATTTTCTTGACAAAGGCGTTGACCTTGGTCAACAATTCCGGTTGCGCTTTGTCGACGCCGAAGGCGTACTCTTCTTGTGTCAGGTCGATCTCGATGACCTTCGCGGTTTTGGGAGCGCTGTTGCAGGCGCAGCACACGCACACGAGCAGTGTGGCAACCGCCAGCAGAGAAAGCAGTTTTTTCATAATAAAAATCTCCTTATATGTATATTTTCAGCGGCACGGAGCAGCCGCCCGTGCCTTGGGAATACCAAAAGTATACACCCAAGTGTGTATATTGTCAACACTTTTTTGCATAAAAATACCGACAAAGCCTGTCAAAAAACGTCTTGTCCCTTTGGTGAAAGTGCTGAACAAGGGTGCAAGACGCCTTTTTATAAGTAATTAAAAATTGTTTTGAAACGAGAGAACATCTCTTGCATGAAAAAATATACACAAATTATGCATATTATTCATTCTTTTGACAGCGGCCTTGTTTTGCGCGGGAGGTCTTTTTGGAGCATATGGCATGAAGCGCGGTAAGAGCGGGTATATTTTTGTCCCACCGTTCATATAGTGGTGGTGAAGGAAAAGGAGTGAATGGTGTATGGATACTTTATTAAAAAAGCAGACGGTTTCCGTATCGGTTCCGGTGCTTGACCGACAGGAAGAATGTGCGCTGAGCGCCGATTTTGTATTACCGGAGTATTGTCCGGACGTGGCGGTTGTTCTCAAATGTTTGGTGAGCCCCCGTATACAAAATCGACAATGGAGCGGGGATCAGCTGTTGCTCGACGGCACGGCGGTGGTGCGAGTGCTGTATTTGGATGAGGAGCGTCGTTGTCTGCGGCAGGCAGAATTTTCGCAGCCGATTTCCTGCACCATGCGGGTGGGGAGTCAGCCGGATATTGTGCCGGTGGTTGTGGATGCATCGGTAAAATTTGTCAACTGCCGTGCGGTGAGCCCGCGGCGGTTGGAGGTGCGTGGTGCGTTGCTGGTATCGGCGTCGGCGCAACAGCCGATGCCGATGGAGATGGCTTGCGCCGCGGACACGCCGGCTTTGTGCACGCATGTAAAGAAGGCGACCATCACAACGCCTGTGGCGACGGCGGAAAAAATTCTGACAATCAGTGATGCGTTGGATTTTCCGACGGATTTACCCCCGGCGGAGATGTTGCTCGGCGGCGATTGCCATGCGATGATACAGGAGTGTAAGTTGCTCTCCGGCAAGGCGATTGTCAAAGGTCAGGTGCATTTTCATCAGTTGTATACCGATAACACGGTGGATGGCCGCGTGTATTGTCTGGATTTTCAGGTGCCGTTCAGTCAAATCATGGACATAGAAGGAGCGGAAGAGGGGCAGATACATACAGCCTATGCCACGATTTTGGCGGACACAGAGCACTGCGCCGTTGGTCCGGAAGGAGAAAACTCCGTCTTGGAAGTCAATGTGAAAGTGCTGTTACAACTGTTCTTATACGAAGCTTGCGAATTGCCGCTGTTGCTGGACGCGTATCACAGCGGATATCCTGTGCGTTTGGAGATGCAAGAGCTTCATTTGCAAGGTGCACAGGGCTGTCAACGGGAAACGGCCACCCTGCCGGTGCGTATGGAATTGCCGGCACAACCGTTGTCTGAGCTGGTGGATGTGTGGGTGCAGCCGCATTCGCTATCCGGCACTTGTGAGGGCGGGACAGCGCGTCTGAGCGGGCGAATGCTTGTGTGCATGCTGGTGCGGGATGCGGACGGATGTCTGGCTTATTATGAGCGTCCGGAGGAGTATCAGCTGGAATATGCGTGCGTCGGCAACACCGTGCACGGGGATGTGCAGGTGACGGCGGTGCGCTATCGGGTTATAGACAACTGTTTAGAATTGCAACTGTCGGTGTTTGTGACGTTGTATCCTTGTCAGCGCATAGAACAAAAGGTTCTGCGTGAGGTGGTGTTGCAAACCGACCAACCCTATGAAACCGAGCGGGCAAGCGTGAAATTGTATTATGCCGAACCGGGGGAGACGGTTTGGGATATCGGACGAAGTTGTCATACGTCGCCGGAAGCGATTAAAAAAGAAAACGATTTGCAAGAGGATTCGATTTCGCGCAAAGCGGTCTTGATCATCCCGATGACCGTATAATAAAAAGCACGCCGTTCCCGTGAACGGCGTGCTTTTTAGATGTAAAGCGTTTGTACTGTACATCTTAAAATTGGCATAAACAGCGGGTTTTTAGCACTTTTGAGAATACAAAAGCAGGAAGGGTGTGCCGCAAGGATGCGTGTAGAGTCGTGGATTCATCGGGTGGATGAATGGGTGTGGGGTTGGACGTTGCTGTTGCTTTTGCTGTTGGTGGGGGTGGTTTTCTCCATACGCACCGGTTTCATACAGGGACGACTGGGGCGCGCTTTGCGATACATGGTACAGCGTGAGCAAGGCGGTGTAGGGGAAACCAGTTCTTTTGGGGCGTTGTGCACCGCTTTGTCGGCGTCTTTGGGAACAGGGAATATTGTCGGCGTGGCGACGGCTATAACGGTAGGCGGCCCGGGAGCACTTTTGTGGATGTTGGTGGCGGCGGTTTTGGGAATGGCGACGCAGTATGCGGAAGGTGTGTTGGCGGTGCGGTATCGGCAGCGTGTGGACGGATGCTATCTGGGTGGCCCTTTTTATTATATAGAACATGGTTTGGGTCCTGGCTTTCGTTGGTTGGCGGTGCTATTTTCGCTGTTTGGTCTGTTGGCGGGGTTGTTTGGGGTTGGTACGGTGGTGCAGGCAAACAGCATGACCGAGGCACTTTCCGACTTTTTTGACCCCTTGGGCATGGCGGTTGTGTTTCGTTTTGGCGGGCGCACTTTCACCTGGCCGATGGTGTTAGGCGGCGCGGTTGTAAGCATTTTAGCGGCGGTGGTGTTGGGCGGCGGTGCGCGCCGCATCACCGCTCTATCCCAAGTACTGGTACCCGTGATGGCAGGCGTGTTTTTTGTTTTTTCGGTGTCGATTCTGGTGACGCATGCGGCACGGTTGCCGGCGGCGGTATCCCTTATGTGCCGTTGTGCACTTGCACCCGGTGCAGCGCTGGGCGGCGCGGCGGGGTATACGCTGAAAGAAACGATGCGTTTGGGTATCAGTCGGGGTGTGTTTTCTAACGAGGCGGGATTGGGCACGACGCCGATTGCTGCGGCGGCTGCGCGCACGCATCAACCGGTACGGCAAGGGCTGGTGAGCATGACCGGCACGTTTATTGATACGGTGGTGTTGTGCACGCTCACCGGGCTGACTATTTTAGTCACGGGTGCGTGGGAATACGCCGACTTGGAAGGGGCGGCGGTGACCGCTTATGCTTGGCAGGAGGGGATACCGTGGTTGCCGCCACGTGTGACAGCGTTTTTGTTGATGGTTTGTCTGGTGTTTTTTGCTTTCACGTCTATGGTAGGATGGAGTTATTACGCCGAGCGTTGCGCGCTGTATCTAGTACCTCGGCGTTGGACGCCGGTGGTGTTTCGAGTGGCGTATGTGATGGCAATTGCCGTCGGCCCGTATGTTTCTTTTTCCGCAGCGTGGGAGTTGGCGGATATTTTCAACGCTTTGATGGCTTTTCCGAATTTGCTGGCGTTGCTGTTGCTCACCCCGCAAGTCGGGGAAGAAACCGCTCGCTTTTTTGGGCGTTTGGAAACTAAAAAAGGAAAGGTGCAAAAAGCCGTTGATTATTTTGACGGAATGGACTATAATGGAAAAAGAAAAGGAAAGGAAGTGAGGAAACGTTGGAGGAACAGGCAAAGGTTTTGCGGCGCACGTGGGCAGAAATCCACTTAGATAGATTGACGGAAAACGTGTGTCGCATTCGCTGCGGGTTACAGGGCGATTGCCGTATAATGGGCATCGTGAAAGCGGATGCGTACGGCCATGGAGCTGTTCCGGTGGCAAAGGCGTTGTGCCGTGCCGGTGTAGAACAACTGGGCGTTTCCAATTTAGAAGAAGCGATACAATTACGCCGCGCCGGCGTAGACGTGCCAATTCTGGTCATTTCCTATACGCCGCCGGAAGAAGCGGCTCGTTTGGCGCAGTATCGGGTTGTGCAAACGGTTGTATCTGCGGAACATGCACGGGCTTTGAGCGGGGCGGCGGTGGCCGCCGGTGTGCAGCTGACGGTGCATATCAAACTGGATACAGGCATGGCGCGTGTAGGCTTTCTATGCCATGAAGAAACCGAGGTGTCTGCTGTGGCGCGCGAGATTGCGGATGTCTGTCGGTTGCCTGCCTTATGCGCAGAGGGCATTTTCACCCATTTCGCCGCGGCGGATGAGCCGGATGATGCGTTTACCCAGCGGCAGTTTGCGTTGTTCATGCGGGTGATAGACACCCTCGCGCAGGATGGTATAACGTTCTCCTTGCGGCATTGTTGCAACAGTGCGGCGACCTTGCGTTTTCCGCAGATGCATTTGGATATGGTGCGTCCCGGCATCATTTTGTATGGTTTACAGCCGGATGGTTGGATGAATGATGCTTATCCTGGGTATTTGCCGGCGTTGGAGTTGAAAACCACCGTTTCTATGGTGAAGGATTTGCAGGCATCGGTGCCGGTGAGTTATAATCGTACGTACTATACTCCCGCCCCCAAACGTGTGGCGGTGGTGCCGGTTGGCTATGCGGACGGGTATGTGCGTGCCTTGTCCAACCGTGGGGAGATGCTAATAAACGGGCAGCGCGTGCCGGTCGCCGGGCGTGTTTGCATGGACCAGACTATCTTAGATGTGACGGCTGTGCCGAGCGTTGGAGAAGGCACCGTCGTGACTGTTTTCGGTCGAGATGGTGCAGCGGTTTTGTCGGCGGATGAGATAGCCGCGTGGATTGGTACAATTTCCTATGAAGTGGTGTGCGGTATCAACAAACGCGTTCCGCGCCTTTATTTTGAAAACGGTAAGCCGGTGGAACAACTGAATTACATTCTCCCGTAAAATCGCGTCCCCTTGGGTTGCGTGATAGGTTAAGCAGAAACAAAAATAAAATCGCCCGACCGAAAGGTCGGGCGATTTTTTGTGTGTTAGTGATATTTCGGTAAAAAGTCGCCGTGGGCTTCAATGAGGTCGTCCACCATTTTCTTGATGGTATCGATATCCAGCTCGCTGGCGGTGTGGGGATCGAGCATGGCCGCTTGATAAATATGCTCTTTTTTGCCTGTGACGGCCGCCTCGATGGTGAGCAGTTGCACGTTGATGTTGGTCATGTTCATGGCCGCGCATTGTACCGGCAAAGCGCCCACGCTGCAAGGGTGAATACCGGTGCCGTTGACCAAGCAGGGCACCTCAACGCACGCGTCTTCGGGCAAGTTGCTGATCAAACCACCGCGGTTGATTACGTTACCGCCGATTTGATCCGGGACACCGGTGACCATGGCTTCCATGATTCTGGACGCATATTCAATGGTGCGTTCGTGTTCTTTGCTGCCCTCTTTGAGCAACCGTTGATATTCTTCTTTCCATTCTTTGATCTGATTCACGCAACGGCGCGGATATTCATCCAGAGGGATGTTGTACTTTTTGATGAGCTCGGGGTATTTGCTCTTTATGTAGAACATATTATATTCGGCGTTGTGTTCGCTGGATTCGGTACAAAAATAGCCGAAGTTTTTAATATATTCCATACGCACCTTGTCGGTGTGTTCCGGGCGGGCAATGTATTCGTCCACGCGAGAACGGATTTCGGGATAGAGATCGACGCCGTCTTTGTCTTTGATTTCCAGCAACCAAGCCATGTGGTTGATACCGGCAATCAATTCGCGTCTGCCTTCAAGCTTGTCCTCCATGTGTACGCCTTTCAAAAGCCACTCCGAGCAAACTTGTACGCTGTGGCAAAGGCCGATGGTGTTTATGGGGGTGTAGCGTTGCATGTAGCCGGCAAGCATAGCCATCGGGTTTGTGTAGTTGAGGAACAGAGCGTCGGGGCAAACTTCTTGCATATCTTCGGCAAAATCTTTCAAAACGGGGATGGTGCGCAACGCACGCATGATACCTCCTATACCGAGTGTATCACCGATGGTTTGACGCAGACCATATTTTTTAGGCACTTCGAAGTCGATGATGGTGCAAGGGTCGTACAAACCGACCTGAATGGCATTAACCACAAAATCGGCGCCGCGCAAAGCGTCTTTGCGGTTTTCCACGCCGACGTAACATTCGATTTTACCGTAGCCGCCTTTGGCTTTGCGGATGGATTCGAGAATGACACGACTTTCTTCCAGACGGGTTGCGTCGATGTCGTAGAGCGCAAATGTGCTGTCTCGGAGAGATTCCACGCACATACAGTCACCGATGACACGACGAGCAAACACGGTGCTGCCCGCACCCATAAACGTTAACTTCATTAGAACAAGCATCTCCTTTCACTTTGTCTAATTGGCATTATACGCTTGACACACAGAAAAGGGAATGGTAATATGTTGTAAAAAACTTGTCATTTTGTTGGGTGATGAGAAGAGGTGTGTACGTTTGCTTTACTACGAATGGATTGTGGACGAAAAGTATAAATACATAAATCCGGTGCAGTTTGGATACGAAAATTGTAGCAAAATGCACTCTTTTGGACCGGCTGTGCGCACGTATTGGCTGATTCATTATGTTGTGAGCGGAAAAGGTTTTTTTGAAATACAAGGAAAACGGCACGCACTGAATAAGGGAGAAATGTTTGTTATCCCTCCGTATGTGGAAACGTATTATGAGGCGCATGACGAGGACCCGTGGGAATATATTTGGGTAGGTTTTGTGTGTGACGGAGAGTTGCCGATCACTTTAACGGACACCATTTGGTGCCCGGCGGCGGGTGCTGTTTTTGAGGATATGAAGAAGTGTCATGACAAGGAAGGGGGGAAGACAGCTTTTTTATGTGCGAAGATTTGGGAGCTGTTTTCCCTGTTGATGGATAAAAAGCGGGAAGAAACCGACTATGTCGAAAAAGCTTTGAACTATATTCATACAGAATATATAAATGGCATTACCGTACAGGATGTGGCGGATTTGCTGAATCTTAACCGCACCTATTTCTCGGTTTTGTTTAAGAAAAGCAAGGGGGTTTCTCCGGCGGAATATATTTTGCAATACCGGATGGAGCGGGCGGTTGACTTGCTGATCAACAATCACAAAAGCATCTCTGTGACAGCCCATTCGGTGGGGTATGTGGATGTGTATACCTTCTCAAAGGTTTTCAAAAAGAGGTTTGGTGTATCGCCGCGGGCATACGTTTGCCAAATGAGTGCCTCCGCACAGGAATAATAAAATGGCATTGCTTTGTGTTGGTTTTTTTGTTATACTGGATAGCGAGCGAAAAACCAAAACCGTACACGCGAAGGGAGAGTTCGTTCTGAAAAAACGACACAAATTTTATTATGCGATTTTGCGTCCCCTTGTGATAGCTTTTTTGAAAATACGGTTTGGCTATACATACGAAGTTGCGGGCGATTTGCCGGATAATTATAT
>JAFPCP010000073.1 GCA_017423825.1 Clostridia bacterium
CTTTACCGGCATCACTCCTGCTCTTGGCGAAAATCTTGTTGAGATTTGCAAAGAGGCTTGTGTTGCCGCTAAAAAGCGTGGCGTTAAAATTTCTTGCGACCTTAATTACAGAGGCAAGCTTTGGACCCGAGAAGAAGCAAACAAGGCTATGACGGAGCTTTGCAAATACATTGACGTTTGCATCTCCAACGAAGAAGATGCAAAAGACGTGTTTGGAATCGAAGCGGAAGGCACCGATATTTACGGGGGCAAGCTTAACCATGAAGGCTACAAGAGTGTTGCAAAACAGCTTGCAGATAAATTCGGTTTTGAAAAGGTGGCAATTACTCTTCGCACATCTATTTCCGCTAACGACAATGACTGGGCAGGTATGCTTTATGACGGAGAAGATTATCACTTCTCCAAAACCTACCATCTCCATATTGTTGACCGCGTAGGCGGCGGAGATTCTTTTGGCGGTGGGCTTATTTATTCGCTGATAAATGGCAAATCTTCAAAGGAAGCTATTGAATTTGCGGTTGCGGCCTCGGCTCTCAAACACACCGTGGAAGGCGATTATAACCGCGTAAGCGTAGCTGAGGTTGAAAAACTTGCCGGCGGAGACGCCAGCGGCAGAGTGCAAAGATAACCTTTTCCTGATTAAATATATTTCCACCTTTTGTGCGTAGCAACCCAGACTGCAATTAAAGAATCCCAGCAATTGAGTTTACACCCCCCTGCCGAGAAATCGGCAAGGGGGTGTGTTTATTTGCCAACAACTTGTTTTAATTGATATGATTTAACGAAGCTTGCGATAAATAAAGATTATAACGAGTTGAAAAAAGTTGTTGACAAGTTAAAAATTCATGATATAACGAAATATTAAAACTGTATTCCGATACAACTGAAAGGATGGTAAACGCTATGACATTACAAGAACAATGTGAGATCTACGATATCTTATTGAAATACTATAAACAGGGCGAACGTGTGACGCATGCTATGCTTATTTCTCACTTGAGAGAGAATAATGTACGGGCGGGAGATTACGGGTTTAGCTCCGGTTTGGAGTTCACTCAATCGTTAGCCTGTTTTTTGGAGCATGAGAAAGTGGTGCCGCGTCCCGATGCACCGCCCATCTGGTATGTTACACTCGGCGAGCGTCCTTTGGCCAAAGAACAGAAGGATGTTGCGAACGAGCCGGTTGAGGAAGAGGGTAAGACCACCCTTCCGCTTGCTACCGAAGAACAACTTACAGCTGCCAATCTACCCGCCACAATGACAGATGAAAACGTCATTCGATTTCCAATCGCTGCCCAACGCGGGTTAAAGGGATTTCTGCTGGGGGATCGTAATAACACCGAGGCATTAGACGAAGAGGAGCTGCACGCTGTTCAGCGCGATTACGCAAATGCAGTTGCTGCGGGGAAGGTGTATTTTGACCAAGAGAATGCTAACAGCTTTGTCATCCAGCTTGCTGCGAGAGCCCGTGACGGATCCTTCTTGAAAATCAATATTGCCCAGAGCGCGGAGGGCTATAATTATCCGTTTTATGTCAAATATGCCGGTCGTGACACCTCCCGAACAATCGGCAGAAAGGGTGTTCATATGGACTGGCAACATTTGAAAATCAACTTTTTAGGCGATAGCATCACCGAGGGACATGGCGTCGCCGACCCCGCAAAAAAGTTTGTCGCCCTCGTGGAAACGATGACTGGCGCCACTTGCCGCAATTACGGCATTGGTGGCACACGCATTGCCAAACAATCCACTCCTTCGGAAAACCCGCGGCACGATATGGATTTCTGTTCCAGAGTAGAGGCCATGGACAGCGATGCCGATATCCTCGTGGTCTTCGGCGGCACCAACGATTACGGGCACGGAGATGCCCCCCTCGGCACGTTTGAGGACCGCACGCCGGATACCTTTTACGGTGGGTTACACACCCTTTACACCTCGTTGATTGAAAAATACCCCGCCTCCACCATCGTTGTGATGACACCCCTGCACCGGTCGGGAGAATGTATCCCCACCGCCCCCGGAAAAGCCCCGCTCAAAACGTATGTAGAGGCCATTCGCGAGGTGGCGGAATATTACAGCTTGCCCCTCCTCGATTTCTTCAAAACAAGTGGTTTACAACCCGCGGTGGAGGTTGTGAAATCCACCTATATGCCCGATGGACTGCACCCGAACGACACAGGGCACGAAATTCTCGCCCGAAAAATCATCGCTTTCTTACGAGCGCTTTAACAGGGCACTATATCCGAACAAAAAAAGCGAAAGCAAACGCAAGTCGTTTGCTTTCGCTTTTTTCTCATCCCATCTGTGCCACACCTGTTACCGGAGCGTTATTTTAATATCCCCCGTATCGGTGGTGATTTCACACAGGCCACCGGCAGTGGTTTTCGGCACCTGAACACGGCCAGTGTCGGTTTGCGTGATAAACACCTTTTCGGACAATAGTGTTCCGCTCACGTCGCCTGTATCGGTTTTGACAAACAGGCTGTTGGCATCGCACCCGTCAAACCGCACGTCCCCCGTGCTTCTCTCCACGGAACACTTGCCGGCGGCGCGCACATTTTTCAAACATATATCCCCGGTATTGCCCTGCGAGGCAAACTGGTTGCACGAAACATCGGTCACGCTCGCTTCACCGGTCGACACGCCGATTTTCGCGTCCCCTCGACAGGTCACGTCGCAAACGGCGACCATCCCCGTGGAAACCGACAGGTCGAGCGTGCCGACGGACACACCTTCCACACGAATATCCCCCGTGCTCGTGTGTATATTCACATCACCCGAAATCGGCGCGCGGTTTGTGACGTCCCCCGTGCTCACCGAAATAGCTAGGCTGGCAAATTGCAACCCTTCCGGTATTTCGATATCCCCGGTATCCCCCTCTATCGCAAGGGTTTGATAGTCCGTTTCGGGCACGTATACGGTTATTTTCGGCGTGTCGGTGATTATGCCGATATAGTCATACCATTTGCGCGCATCCACTTGCCGGATTGTCAGCGTCCCGTTTTGAACCATCACCGTATGTTTGACGGCTTCGCGTTCGTGACAGACCACCCGGCAGCCCGCCTCGTTCGACGGCACAAACACGACGTCCGCGGTTTGGGTCGTTAGGGATATATTCTCAAACGCATCGGAGAGCACGTGGGTGTTGGTTTGATACGAGGCGGTGCTCAGTTTTGTGAAATCCCAGTTGTAGGCCGCCATCACCCCGGCAAACAGCAGCAGTCCCACAGCCAGCAAGAACGCCGCCAGAATCAGCCATAGTTTGCTTGTCTTGCTCATGCGACACCCTCCTTTTTAACGAAACAGGTTTTAATCCAAAACTCCATCTTTTTGGTAAGCCAGAGTGTCCCTTTGGTGGCCACCTTGCAGCCAAAAAACGCAAGGATAGCCAGTCCGGCACATGCGATACCGGCGCCCAACATAGCTGTGCCGGTCAGGCCGTTGCCGCGCAAGGCAAAAAGACCGCCCGCCACAACAGCGCCGAGCGCACCGCCCACCACCGAGGCAAAGACCGCCCACAAGGAAATCAGCACCGCCCACAAGGAAACATACAGCGCAACAACCACACCCAACACCGCCACCAGCAAGGACAGCCACACAGGCGCGCCTAGCACCAAACACACGATTTCCCACGCACTCAGCTTTTTCTTTGGCGCGATTCTTTCCTTTACCAGTTTGGTCAGCGGCGTCTCCTCGATGCTGTGTGAGACCAGTTCCTCCACCGGCCCCATGCCACGAACGGCCTCCTCTTCCGAACAACCTTCTTCCATTCGGTCGTCTATCATTTCGCTGTAAAAGGTCAGGCGTTCTTCCGCATCGTCTTGCGGCAAACCCGACAAACCACGGCGCAACTGCGCCAGAAATTCCTCTTTATGCATGCTCGTCATCCTCCTTGGTTACGAATCGATATATCGACAGAATTTCTTTCCACTCATCCTTGAAATTCTCAATCCGTTTGAGTCCCTCTCCGGTGATGTGGTAATATTTTCGCAGCCGGCCGCCGTGCTCGACGGTGCGCACCGTGAGCATGTTCGCGGTTTCCAACCGTTTCAGAATGGTGTACAACGTCGATTCGGACAGGTCGATGTACGGTCGCATATCTTTTATAATCTTGTATCCATAGGAATCTTCGCCCTTGATGGCGGCCAACACGCACACATCCAAAAGGCCCCTCTTTAATTGGATATCCATACCATACCTCCTCTTGCGTTATACATCATATCACGAAGTATTGTGTTTGTCAAGGGGCGAAGCGTTTTCGCCGATAAAACCAGAATAACCTCTACAAATAAAAACCCCCGCACGGGAGACGCTTCGTAGAGAAGTTTTCTCCCATGCGGGGTTTTTCATTTGGGTATACAATCGGATACGACCGGTTGACCACGCGTGCGTCGGGCATTTGCTTGCCAGCCACACGGTTATCCTTCTCTACGCAAAACCGGCATTTTACAATGCGGTCTGGGTATCGTCCGGGTCTCCGTTGCGAGCGAGGTCGTATTCCTTAGACCAATCAAGGTCGCGGTACTCCTCGCCTCTGGGGTCGTTCTGTATCCAATCCAGCAACATATCCAACATTTCCTCGGTCCAGGTGTTGCGGTCGATTTGCGCCGTCGTAAACTTGCCTTGGCCAATCATTTCAAAGCCAAAATCGTCTTTCACGTGGGTTTTGGCAGCGCCCTCCACCACATCCGCTACTAAGTGAGACGGAATGAAGAGCACGCCACCGCCAGCACCAAACACAATGTCACCCGGCAGGCACACGGCACCACCAAAGTTGGTAATGTCATTCCAATCCTTCATGACAAACTCGCGTATCGGCGTGGGGTCTATGCCGCGATAATACACCTGTACGTCCGGCACTTGTTTCATCTGTTCGACGTCACGAACGCCACCCCAGACAACGGCGCCACCATTTTTGGTGCGTTTATGTATAGCGGTGGTCAAATTGCCGCCAAGGAACGTGCCTTTATAGATTTTGTCATACATATCGCAGACCACAACGTCCCGCTCATACAGGTTATCGATAACCCACTGGTTATAGTTTCCGCTTCTACCATCCTCGGCACCGCGCGCGAATTGCAGCTCGTGCAGGTCAGGACGGGTGGGGCAAAAACTACAAGTAACCGCTCGGCCAACCAGCTTTCTGCCATCGTCATGCAGCGTCTGCAACGGAGCGAGTCCACCACCCACAAACTGGCTTTCATACCCCAAAACGTAAATGGGTTTCCAAACCTCTTCCAAGGTCATGCCGTACAGGGCATCCAAATATTTATCTTCCACTTTCGGTCTGCCGTCCGGAAGTCTTTCGCCTTTCCACAAAGGTGTCAGTGCGATAACGGCTTCTCTATCATTAAAATGCATAATACAACCCCTATTCATTCAACAGTGATTAAATATGTCGCGTTCGGAGATAACTCCAACTTGATTTCATCGACACCCGTGCCGACAAACACAGGCTTCAAGCGACCTTCCTCCTGCAAGAGACGGATTTGCTCTTCCGTGGGTTGCTCTATACCCAGTTTTTCATGCAAGCGACACGGATTGGTGGTTTTTTTGTCGATGCACCACATGGTGACTTGCTTGTCTTTTATGGACGTTTCGAACGTCACCGTCTCTTCAATGGTAGGAATATCTTCTTCCAGATGTTCGGATGCATACGTCAGCAAAACCGCATAATTGTCTTTTTCATCCTTTGTGGGAACCATGAAAACGTTTTCATTATCCACAGCCGCATCTAAAAGGTAGCCTTTCAGCTTAGAAGCCAAGATATACGCATTATAGATAGGCTTAGCAATGAAATTCAAGGTGAAAAAGTTTCTGAATCCGGTGAAATCCTCTGTCATCTCGTGCTGTCCGGACAGACAAATAAGCATCTGTTTGACATTGAATTTGTGATAAATAAAATGATGAATCAATTTGGCGAAATACGCTGAAAAGACTTCCGTTTCTCGACGCATCAGTTCAGCACACACACTACGATTTACAAAGCCGCCCGACGCCATGCCCCACTCATCTATGATAATGGGCGTATTTTCAAATCCATGCTCTTTAATGGTTGCCAAATGTTTCAAATGGTTCTGCACGTTGTTTGAAACAGCAATTTTCTTGTTTTCATAAAACTGCGGGGGCTCCATGCCGTAATTGTGCACGCTGATGAAATCCAATTTTAACTGTTTCTCACGCACATGATCCAACCAACCGCCTAAAAATTCATGGAACGTTGCCAAAGCAGGGCCGCCGATGAGAATATCATCCGACACTTTACGGATGCCGCGTTCAAACGCTTCATACAGTTTGCAATACTCAACCAGGCGCTCTTGATGCGCCTCCGGCGGCAGCTCCGACATGAAAAACCAAGGAATATCCGCCTCGTTAAAGCACTGCATATGCCATTGGGACACGCGTTCCAACCCATAGCGTTCTACAATGTGTTTTGTGTACTGATAGCAAACCTCTTCCCACAAAGCGTAATCTTTCGGCGGGGCGGAATTCCACATTTTCCCTTTATAGCGCGTCTTATTAAAGGACACACTCGTTTTGTTTTGGGTTGTTCTGGCAATGCAATCCGGCATACCACCGTAAGCCAGCAGAAGACTATATCCTTTTTCAATCATATAATCCAACCGCAAATCGCTTACACGAAAGTCGTATTGCAGCGCGCCATGTTCATCCAGATATAAAATATCTTCAAACATGGTGTAAATACGCACGGTATGAATCGAACCGTCCGCCGCCATTCTGTCAAGGATTCTCTTGCCCCACGGGTCTTCTATCGCATCCGTAGGATGAAACAAACAACCATTCCAGAAATTTTCTTGTTTCTTGACAACGGCATCGGATATTTTAATCATACAAATCCCCTCCATGAATCCTTGTTTTTATTGGCTTGCTTGCAGAATTCCTTTCAAGTAACCAATAGCAAACAATCTTCCCAACGCAGCGTATCCCGCGACCTCGGTATCTTCCCCCTTCAATGT
This sequence comes from Clostridia bacterium, assembly GCA_017423825.1. Lineage (GTDB taxonomy): Bacteria > Bacillota > Clostridia > Oscillospirales > Acutalibacteraceae > UBA5905. The sequence continues at coordinate 6,978 of JAFPCP010000073.1, forward strand.
AGGGACGTGGTCCACACGAATCGGAACGTCTACGCCGTTTTTGATATACGTTTTCATGATTTGTGCCATGTCGATGTCCCCATTGTCATGGAAAGTCTCTCTAAACTGTGTAGAGCGTCCTTTTATATTTCTAAAATGGACGAAGAAAATCTTCTCAGCCAATTCCTCAATGGTTTTTGTCAAATCTTCACCCATCGCGAGATAGGTGGCTTGACACATCGTCACCCCCAGGCTATCGCTGGGCAGGATGTCGTACACCGCTTTTTTGATATTGGCTTTGCTTATCATGATACGTTCCACACCGCCCAGCGAAGGCAGCGGCGGGTCGTCCGGGTGAAGCGCCAATTTGATGCCGTATTTTTCGGCTTCCGGAATGATGGCTTTGATGAAATACTCGTAATTAGCCCACAATTCGGCGGCGGTGATTTTGGCATCTATCGGCTGAAAATCCGCCATATCGAACCCAGTCACCTTGGCGCCGCCCCGTTCCAGGTACTCCGAACTTGTACGCAGCCATCCAATATGCGCCATCCAGTTAAAGCATATCGTATCAATATCCAACTCGCGCATGATGGGAAGCATTTTGATAGCTTTCTCGATGCTTTCATCACGCAAGTCGTCACCAATTTTAATGTGGTCATGGATGCTGTTAGGCATCGGCTCGATAATGACGGGCTTTATGCCATAATCCGTAAACCGTTTGTGAACCGTTCTCCAATGGGAGGCGTCGGTCAAATCAAACGCATCGTCTTCCGGCAGACGTATCACACCATGAGTCACACCGGTTTGCAGTGCAAGGTCCCACGTTATATCGTGATTGCTTCTGAAATAATCCGTTAACAGCATAGGCATCCCTCTCCGTTATACACCGCTGAGCGTTAAGAAGCCGCCATCCACCGGCACGGTAATGCCCGTTACAAAGCCGGCAGCTTCGTCGTCAATCAGCCAACGCACACAGCCGCAGATATCATTCGCCGAACCAAATTTACCCATCGGCGTGTGGTCGATAACGTCCTTACCTCTCTTGGTGAGACCTTCCTCCACCGTTCCGAGAATGAGCTGGCTTCTCGGGTTAAGAATAAAGCCCGGCGCGATAGCGTTGATACGGATACCGCACTTTGCAAAATACGCCGCAAACGCCTGCGTGAAGTTGGCAACGCCCGCCTTTGCCATAGCATAGGCAAAGTTTCTGGTGAGCGGACAATAGGTGTTCATGGATGCAAAGTTGATGATGTTGCCACCACCCTGCTTAATCATGTATTTAGCAAAAGCAAGCAGCGGATACACCGTTCCCATCGTGTTCAACTTAACAATACCTTCGAACGCGTCCATGTCGACGTTGTAGATGCCAACAATGTCTTCCGGGCGTTCCTCTTCCAATTCGCGCGGGTCAAATTCAACAATCTTCGGTTGCGCTTTGGCGCTGTTGCCGCCTGCACCGTTAACGAGAATGTCGCATCTCCCATGGGCTTCAATGACCTTTTCTGCCATGGCATCCACCATGGCTTTGTTGGTTACGTCGCAGGCATAGCACGCACAGTTGCCGCCCTTTTCCCGGATGCTCTGCGCCACTTTTTCGGCGTTTTCAAGCACCAAGTCTACCAATACAACCGTTGCGCCTCCCGCTGCCAGGTCACGCGCAACTTCAGAACAAATTACACCTGCGGCACCTGTTACTACAGCTACTTTTCCCTTCATCATTTGTCATGTCTCCTTCCAATTTTTTTGTTTTATATGCGTTCCAACTCTGTTAATCCATCTTCAAAGAAGATTTCTTGACCGACTTTCATCAGCGTGTTCATATCTCTGAACTTTTCAAAATAGCGCACGCCAAACGTTCTCAACGATGCCGCATTAAAATGCAGCCCGTCCGGGTTACTGGTAAGCCCCTCGGCGGAAACATATCCAATATACTCGTTGGTATTCGCCAGGGTTTGCAAGGCTTTATCAACCTTGGGACTGTTAATCATATATGGAAAGTTTGCGAGCAGCTCTTGGTTCGTTGCCAGAAACTCACCCAATCCTCCTACAAGAAAAGGAACCGCGTCTGAGAGCTGCAAATCTTTTTTAAGAGATTCAAACACATGGACACATCTCTTTTCATAATGCGGCCAATGCTCATCCCGGCTGTCGGATTCGCCCTGGTGCCACAACACACCCGCTATCGTCGAGGTGCGCTGCGCCAATTTTGCTTGAAAAACCGCGTGGTCATACAAAATCTCGCCCGGTTGCCACTGGGACACCAACGTGCCTCCGTCCGCACACGGTATCAGCCCGATATCGGTGTCATAGAACTTCGCACAGGCGTCCGCAAAACTTTCTGCCAAACAAACGCCCGAAAACGCGCGGTCGTGATTGACCGGATGGTCCATTGGTTGCCATCTCCCGTTGCGCAACACGTGCAAGCGGTGGTTTTCTATCGGAGCAACTTCCTCCTTGAAACCACGCCCCGCCATGTTGGATTGACCGATTAAGAGAAATGAATACATAAACTACCCTCTTCTCTTTCAAGAAAATTGTTTTTTGGCATTCCCATAACACAAGCGTTCAAGCAAGTCTTTCACATGTTCATCCGGAGAAACCCATTCGCCCTTTTCTATTTTCTCGCCTATCCAATTACACAAGATTCTTCTGAAATAATCGTGTCTTACAAAAGAGAGAAAACTTCTCGAATCCGTGGTCATACCTATGAAATTCGAAAGCGCACTAAACGCCGCCGCGTTTTCCAGCATATCCTCAATTCCCAGTTTGTGGTCACACCACCACCAAGCGGGGCCCTGTGTGATAAGCCCGTCCACGCCGTCTTTGCTGTACGAACCCGAAAGCACGGAAATCAATGCGTTGTCAGCCGGATTCAAGGTGAACAAGACGATTTTCGGCAACCCGTATTCGCTCCTGTCAACCGCATCCAAAAAACTGGTCAACGACATTACATCCACGCTGTTTCCGATGCCCGCAAACCCACCGGCAGGGCCTACCTGCTCGCGCAGTTTCGAACTTGTATACCGTTGCGCGCCAATATGCAGTTGCACCACTAATTGCAGTCGTGCATATTCTCCGCACAAGAAGCGCAGCAGATAAGAGGATAACTTTTCTTTTTCTGCACCGTCCAATTTGCCTTTAAGCAGCCGGGCAAATCTTTTTTCGTTCTTTCGGTCATCTTCGTAATAAGTGAAACCGTTATCCAGTGCATGGTCCACAAACACGCAACCACACTTTTTGAGAAGCAGCAACCGCTGAGTAACCGCGGATTGGAACGTCTGCAAATCACGTATGTTCATGTGCAAGACGCGTTCCATTTTTTGAATAAACTCCACCGACAAATTCACGATATCGTCACCTCTGAGAGAGGGGGCGAAGCGTTCACTGTCCTCAAACATATCGACGTCATCCGTTAAAGAAACACACGGGCAAGCAAACTCAACGTTAAATTGATCCAGCAACGTGCTCACCGAGACAACCTGTTCTTTCAAATACGCATTGCATCGCTCATAAATGCTTTTGGCATTTTCCCCGCTGGGCAAATCCTGTATGCCGAACACCATGGAAAGTTCCATCAGCGACCAGTGATACAGGGGATTCCCCATGAGTTTCGGAATGGTTTCACACCATTTAATGAACTTTTCCTCCGGTGACGCACAACCGCTTATGTACTCCTCCGGTACACCGCACATGCGCATAGCTCTATGTTTGTACGGGTCCGGTTTTATCCACAGGTCATAGACGTCGTCAAAGCGCTTGTCTTCCCGTATATCGCTGAGCGATAGGTGGTTATGGTAATCGATAATTGGAAGTTGTTTTGCGTAGTTGTACAATTCATTGGAAATTTTCGAATTCAATAAAAGATTTTCAAGCATCATATCACCTCTTGACATACCTTTTGCTTTTTATTATATTATAAATTGTACCGCGGCTTAATGATAGGGTCTATTCAACAATTATATATGGTATTCGATTATTCTAAGGAGCTAAAAGTATGGAAGATATCCGTTTTGAAGAGGGGTATACCGTCGGTATTCAGAGCGTTGGTTTCGTCAACGTAGAAAGAGACAACGGCTACACGTTTGAATATAAGGACGGGAAGACACGCTTTTCATTCATTTTCGTGGAGAAAGGGGATTTGGAATACGAATTCCCTTCGCAAAAAATCCTCATCAGTGACGGGCACGTGTTGTTTGTGCCAAAACACCTTCCGTATAAAGCAACCTATTTAGACAACGGCGTGCGCATTAAAATACTTCTATTTGATATACCCGCAGAAAACGCCCCCTTCCCCCTCGATAAACCGTTTGTCAAAAACTCGTCCGAATTTCAAAAAGAGTTCCATTTTCTCAACGCGCAAAACAGCCGAAACGCTCTCTTATTAACATCTAAGGTATACCAGCTGCTTTGCTTGCTGCAAAGCGAAAACCAAACCCTGCCGCCCAAATACCGAAAAATCATGCCGGCACTCACGGAAATCGACCGGAACTATTTTGAAAACCACAAAATATCCGTGTATGCGGACATGTGCAACATGAGCGAGTCCAACTTTCGAAAACTGTTCCGGGAATATACAAAAAAATCGCCCATAGAATATCGCAATTTCATCCGCATCACGGAATTCAAAAAGCGCATGGCGAGCGGCGAATTCACCGTCAACGAGGCCGCTTATTCGGTGGGTTTCAACAACATGTCGTTCTTTTATGAAGTCTATAATAAGCACTTCAAATAGTGAAAAACGGCTTGCAATAGCTTTTGTAACATGCTACAATCATCTCAAACAGTGGCAGCCGCAAATACACACGTCAGAAAAAAGGGGAACAACGGCATCTACCGCTGGTTTAACGGCCTTGTTTCCCGAACAAATGTCAAATACAGAAAGGTTGTTTGCTTAATGAACACAACTTGGCTCGAATGGCTGCGTAATCCACCGAAAAAATATCGCCCGCAACCCTTTTGGTCGTGGAACGATAAACTAGACATCGAAAAAACACGCAACCAAATCGCACTCATGGACGAGGCCGGACTCGGCGGCTATTTCATGCACGCGCGCGGCGGTCTGGAAACCCCGTACATGGAAAAGGAATGGATGCAGAACATCCGCGCCGGCATCCAAGAAGGCCAAGCGCGCGAGATGAACGCCTGGGGATACGACGAAAACGGATGGCCCAGTGGGTTCTCCGATGGTAAAGTGAACGGACTTGGTGAAGAATATCAACAAAAATATCTTCGCTGGGAACGGGTGGAGAACGCCGTTCAGACAGAACGTACCATCGCCTGCGTCCCCTATGAAGGGCGTTTGCTTCACTTTTATTACGATGTGAACCCCTATTATGTAGACCTACTCAACCCGCAAGTAACCCGCGCCTTCCTCGATTGCACACACGAACGATACGCAAAAGAACTAGGCGAAAACTTGGACGGTTTGACCGGTTTCTTCACGGACGAACCTCAGCTCTCCCGTTGTGGTTTCCCTTGGTCGCACTGCCTGCCGGAGGCCTATCAGGAGGCCTATGGCGAATCGCTTGAATCCGTTTTGCCCGCTCTGTTCTTCGAGACGGATAATTGGGCACAGACCCGCGTGCGTTTCTGGCGATTGGTGCGCAATCGTTTCGTGGATTCCTTCATGAAACAGTTGCAGGAGTGGTGTCATGCCCATGGCGCGCAATTAACCGGCCATATGCTGCTGGAAGAGTCTTTGAGCTCCCAGTTGACCTGTAACAGCGCCTGTATGCCCTCTTACGCTTACATGGATATGCCCGGCATGGATTGCCTGTGCCGCTACCCCACCGCCCCGGCTGCGCCGTTGCAAGTTTCTTCCGTTGCACACCAGCTCGGTAAAAAGCAAATCATCAGCGAGACCTTTGCCGCTTGCGGTTGGGACGTCAGTTTTGAAGATATGCGGTGGATTTGTGAACACCAAATGGTGCGCGGCGTAACCACGTTATGCCCCCACCTGGAAGCATACTCCTTGCGCGGCATTCGCAAAAGAGACTATCCTGCCTCCTTGTTCTATCAACAGCCCTGGTGGGATGAATACAGACGATTCAACGACCTGGTCAGCCGCATCGGCATGCTGCTTAGCGAAGGGCAAGTAGCCTTTGACGTGCTGGTGCTGCACGCCCAACCAAGCGCCTGGGTTTTGTATGACGCGGGCGAATGCAAAGACCTCGGTTCCACCGAGCAGGCTTTCGCACACGTGCTGGATATATTGGATACCGCGCAAATCCCCTATCACCTGGGCGATGAATGGGTTTTGGAAAAACACGCCCGTGTAGCCAACGGCCGCCTGTGTGTAGGTTCGCAACAATACAGCGTCGTGGTTGTCCCCCCCTCCGTGGAAATGGGCAGCTCCACGTTGTCCCTGTTGGAGGAATTCGTAGCCGCCGGCGGACAAGTCATATGGAGTGACCGCCTCCCCGAACGGGTAGACGGCATCCTCAATGCTAAGCCGGCCGAGTTGGCTGCACAGGGGGTTATCTGTCAAGTGGACGATATCCCCTCCGCCATGCCCCAAACCATTCAGCGGGTACATATCACCGAGGAAACCGGCAACACGCAATCCATCGCCTCTACCGTGCGTCTGTTTGACGACACGCGGATGGTCTATCTGGTCAACTCGTCCAACGACACCCGTGAAATCACCCTGCAATTACAAGGCACTCACGCTGCACGCATGCAAGAATCCGACGGCACGCTCGTTGCCTTGCCGGTTCGCGTCAAAGATGGCGTCTCCACCGTTTCCATTCGGTTGGAAAAGCACGGCTCTGCCGTCATCTTCGATGCGCTCGCGCCGCTGACGCAAACGCAACCCAGCTCAACCATTCTCCGTCCCTTGCCGCTAAACGCGGACTGGAACATCTCGGCCATGGACGACAACGTGCTCACCTTAGACGTGTGCGCCTGCTCTTTTGACGGCGAATCCATCGGCGACGCCGTTCCGATAACGGATATTCAAGAATTGGCCTGCGAACGCAAGCAAGCCGTTAACGTGGAAATGGTGTTCCGTTTCCAAGTCGAGCAAATGCCGGCCGCCCCGCTGCAACTGGTCAGCGAAACGCCTTGGAATTACCAAATGACACTCAACGGCCAGCCGGTAGATACCACCCCCATCGGCTGGTGGCGAGACGAGACTTTCCAACGTCTGCGTCTGCCCTGTGTGCAAGTCGGTGAAAACGAATTGCGCATCACCACGCGCTTTGAACAACAGCCGGAAACCTACGAGAAATTAAAGCGCTCGCTATGCTTTGAGTCCGAAAAGAACAAGTTGACATACGACCAGGAAATCGAACCGTTCTATCTGCTCGGAAAATTCGGCGTGCGTCCCATCTCCGACTTCGAGCGCGTAGGCCAGCACTCCCTTCGTTGCAAAGGCGGTTTCTGCATAACCGATCAGCCCCAAACGGTGAAACAAGGCAACTTAGTCGAGCAAGGACTCCCCTTCTTCGCGGGCGGTTTGACCCTTTCTCAAACGCTGACCTTGACCGAAGAAGAAACCAAAAAGCGCTGTCTCTCCTTCACTCGTTTAGGCGCCATTGTCACGGCGGTGCGGGTGAACAATAAGCCCGCAGGGGAAATCGTGTGGTCTCCCTATACCGTTTCGCTGGACGGGTTGCTCCAAGAAGGCGAAAACCATATAGAAATCACTCTTAAAACCTCTCTGCGCAACGCGCTGGGCCCGCACCATATGGCCACCATCGAGAGCGTATGTGTTACCCCCAGCAACTTCTTCCACCACTCCCCCTTGTGGTGTGGCGGCACCTGGTATGACTGGCACGATGGATACACGTTTGCAGACGTGGGTATATTTGTTGAATAATCTCATAACAAAGAAAAGGACATCCGCAAGGGAGACACTCCGTAAGGAAGTTGTCTCCCTTCGGCTTTTGTAATCAGTCAGATTGATTGAATTGTAAGGATAATTCAAATCATATGGAGGATTACAAAAATGACTAACTTTATTGAGGAATTTTATTATGGGAATTTAGACCCCCAAGCACGTAGCACCAAGGAAAACAAAACCGTCCAAAAGCAGATGGAGGTTCTAATGCTCAATGAGGACTTTCTGGCCGAGAATCTTGCGGGAGAAAGCAAAAAGAAGTTTCTTGACTTTTGCAACGCTTGGAGTGTCGTTAATGGAGAATCAAACCTTGATAGTTTTATTATGGGATTCAGACTCGGCGCTAAATTCACATACGATACTTTTGTGAAGCGTGTTCCGTTTTATTTTTATGAACCCGATTTTGAAAAAGATCAACATGGAGATTTGTTGTCGTTAATTTGCGGAAAAATACAAAGCGACAGAGACTTAGAATTTGAAGAAGTATATATAGCTTTGGAAAAACTCTTTTACCAATATAAACTGGGGGTTCCCGAAATTATGGGATACCCTATCAGTTTGACCGGAACCTACGGGCGTGCTGATATATTTTTCAAATGGGTTCATTACCTTGATTTGTGTTATGAATTACACATTGATAATAAGTATCCGCAAAATTTCTTGTATGAGTATAATCGGGTTTTGAAATTGGTTTTACACAACAGACTTTAGCTGATGCAGTAGGTGTGCAATTGCGCACTTATCAAAAATGGGAAAAAGGCGAAACCATTCCAGATGGATATAACCTAATTAAGTTAATGAACTATCTTAATATTGAAACGGTGCAGAACTTTATAGTTAACGAGCCGATTTATGATGATGGTTTTGAAAAATTCAAGGCAATCAAATTCAAATTAGTAATGATGAACTGATTTGGGTCCGTTCATATCTTTCAGAACTAGAAATAATAGATAGGGACTCTGATTTGTTTAGATATCCAATAAAAGATGGTTATCTTAGTCAGTACAAAAATGATTTTCTTGATATCTTTGGAGAGTCTACACCAATAGAAAAACTGACAACAAGAAAATCATCTTGTTTGAAAACATGCCAAATTTATAGTTTTATACAAAGACTTGTATGTTTATACAATCTTAAACAAAACGGGTATTTTCAGGGCAAAAGCCCGTAAACCCGCATAAATACTGAAAGGGAACCGAGTTCCCATATCTTTTGAAAAGCAGTTCCCATATTCCCATATCTTTTCATAGTGCCTGGCATCAATTCTTAAGAGAGGCTTTACTTGCCATTTAACAAGGCGTAAATAGACACAAAAAGAGGGCGAAAACGGCTTGAAATAGCCATTTTCGCCCTCTTTCCATATCCGAACATGGGTTGGTATTTAATTGCTTATTTAACGCATTTAACGGCGCGTGTTAAATCACACGGCATCGCCGCCACTCCGCTCCGAACTACCCAAAAACGCCGTCAAAAATCTATCGCATAAAATGAAAAAACACAACGCTCTTTTCAGCATTTCACACCTTTTAAACCCTAATTAAACCCCATTTCAAGCCGTTTTTAGGGGTTTTAAAGCTTTTTCAAGCCTTTTCAATCCTTCGACGCCCATTTTTCATTCTTCACGTTACTTCACAACGTTGTAATTGCAATCGATTCTTTCAAGGGCAGTTTGACATCCTTGTAAGCGGGCAACGCCGTCAAAGAGGCCATCATGAGATTGGATGAAAACAGTGTGGTTTGCGTCAAACCATTAGCGGATGGTGGCGAAGGCACGGTTGATGCGCTGGCATCGGGTTTTGATTCGCAAATCATTGAATTGACCGTAAAAGGTCCGTTGTTGAAGCCTGTTGTTGCAAGATATTGCATCTTAAATGATACAAACACCGCTGTCATTGAAATGGCATCCGCATCGGGTATAACGCTCATTTCTGCACAAGAGCGAAATCCGTTAGAGACCACCACCTATGGCGTCGGGCAGCTTATTAAGGATGCCATCAAAAGAGGTTGCAGACGATTTATTGTCGGCATAGGCGGTAGCGCCACAAACGATGGCGGAACGGGTATGTTGACCGCTTTGGGTTATGCGTTTTTAGATAAAAACCATGCTCCCATTGCCTTAGGCGCAAAAGGTCTTAAAGATTTATATGAAATCAAAGACGACAACGTTATACCCGAACTGAAAGAGTGCCGTTTTCATGTTGCATGCGACGTCACAAACCCTCTTTGCGGAGAAAACGGTTGCAGTGCCGTATTTGGTCCGCAAAAAGGCGCTACAACCGAAATGATCGAAGATATAGACGGTTGGCTCCACGCGTATGCAAAAACCGCAAAAACCGTATCGAGCAAAGCAGATGAAAACTATGCCGGAGCGGGTGCCGCGGGCGGTTTAGGATTCGCCTTTTTAGCGTTCACCAATGCGGTTTTGAAATCGGGAATAGACATTGTTTTAGACGAAACAAAATTGGAAGATGACATCAAAAACGCGGATATCGTTGTAACCGGCGAAGGGCGTCTTGATTCTCAGACTGTTATGGGAAAGGCGCCGATTGGGGTGGCACGACTCGCTAAGAAATACGATAAAAAGGTGATCGCGTTTTCGGGTTGTGTGACAGATGATGCCGAGGTATGCAACCAACACGGAATCGATGCGTTCTTTCCCGTTTTGCGAGAGATTACAACCTTAGAACAAGCGCTCGACACTAACACTGCGTACAAAAACCTAACCGCTACCGCTTATCAAGTGTTTCGATTGTTGATTTAATAGGTAACAATAGTATCCTTGCCTGGTGTATTGCGCCACAGCCTGCTATCAAGGATAGCCGGAAAAACGTCCATAAAAATTCATCTTGTACTGCATAGTGTACGTAAAACAGCTCCCAACTGCGTGAATAACGCGGTTGGGAGCTGCTATTTTTTAACAAATCGTTCTTCTTTCGTTTTTTATTCTTCAGCAACGCCGTGTTTCTCTTGCAAATGTTCCTTCTCCTCTGTGCGGATCTCCCAGTGGATGATAACGGCTAACAGCGCGCGGATAACGATTACCACGCCCAGGATAGCCAATTCTTCCAAATTGTGAATAATAACCGTCTTGATGATCTCTGCACCCATTTTGAATTCCAGTGCCAAAGACAAAGCTTTTCCGAGGTCAATAACCACGTGAAAAGGGAGCTTTTTACGCAAACAATAGACCAGTCGCACCAATGCGCGCGCCGATCCGATAACGATAATGAGAATGCCCACCAGCTCCAATGTGCTGGCGGCAATTTCCGCCAAGGAATACAGAAAATCTTTATACTCCATCATAATGTTTTCCAGCATAGCATCTACCCTTTTCTACTTTTTTATATACTTGCTCCACCCGGACGATACCGTTTTGGCACCGTTCTCGGTTACCCACATAGCTTCGACGCCGGGCATGGATTCAACCAAAGCGAGACCTTTGTCCTGTCGCAAACAAAAAAGTGCCGTAGACAGGGCATCCCCCAGACCGGAATCTTTACATACCACTGATACCGACAAATATCCCTCCGATGGCATTTGGGTGTCCGGGTGAATAATGTGGTGATATCGTTTGCCTTCAACCGTATAATATCGCTGATAAGAACCGCTGGTTACCACGGATTGGCCGCTCAACTGCAAATAAGCCAAATAATCACTGCTGTCCGCGTTCTCAACACCGATCAGCCATGGCGATCCGTCCGGTTTCGTACCAATGGTGCGAACATTGCCACCAATGTTTAACACATACCCGGTAACGCCGCTCTCCTCTAATTTAAGCGCAATGCGTTCCACAGCATAACCCTTAGCGATGGCGCCGACATCCAATTTCATCAGCGGATCGGTCAGGGTGACGGTACAATTTTCCTCGTCTATGATCATCTTGGTGATATCCGTATGCTTGGCGGCATCCCGTAGGCGATCCGCGGGAGGAAGCGCGGCTGTATCGGGGTTGTCTTTGCCCAACGTGCGATAATTATGCCACAGGGACAAAACGCTGCCCATTGCCACATTCAACATACCGTCCGTTTTTGCATACATCTCTTTGGCGTATAGCAACATATCTATGATGCGACGATCAACCGTCACCGTGCGATGGGCTCCGTCGGTCAGTTCATTGATGGTGCAAAGGTTTTCCATTTCATCAAAACGGTGATAAATGGAATACAATTTGTGATACTCCGCCAACTGGGACAGTATCTCCCCTGCCACCGCATCGAATTCTTTCTGACTGCTCTCATAGCCGGTGATTATGGCCACCGTGTCAAAATAATCCAAAGAGTGGGTTGTGTATTTATTTTTTTTTGCCTGTGGCGCACAAGAACAAAGCAAACCGCAAAGCAGCACACACACAGCCATAGTTAAACACAATAATCGTCGTTTCATAAAACCTTTTCAAGAAACAAAAACGAGAGTGAACCCTCCCGTTTTCGTTTCTTATCTTATATTAGATTTTGGAGGCAGCTTTTACAAAACCGGTCACATAGATGGTGCAGCCGGCGGCTTGCAATGTATCCACGCCTTTACCGTCTTCACCCATCAGACCGGCAATTTCTGTCGCGGTCTTGCCGACACAAGCAGCGTCAAAAGCCGCAGCCTGCTCAAACCACTCTTTGGCAGAGCCGGCGTAGGCAACCATACCGTAGTTAGCGCCCTGCTCTTTTTTGGAAGCAACGGCCTTAGCGGTATCCAAAGTCGCGGCACCTTTCGCATCGAAGGTGAACGCTACTTCAACACAATCGCTAGAAGCGGCTACAACCTTGCCATCCGCATCCAAAGCGGCGGCAAACACCGTAGTGGCAACCTTGTTGCTGCCGTCCTTTTCCGCCGTAGCATCGGTGCAGGTCTGCTCGGTGGCAGCCGTCACCTTCAAGGTGTCTTTTGCGGTAACGTCCGAATCAACCGCAGCGTTGTAAGCTTTTTCAATAGCGCCCACAAACTCGTTGATCATAACCGTGCAGCCAGCGTTGATCACTTCGTCCGTGCCTTTGTTGCCCTCGGCAAGCAACGCTTTCACTTCGGCGAGAGTCTTTCCGGCAACCAGAGCCTCGAAGGCATCCGCTTGCTCAAACCACTCTTTGGTTGCGCCACCGTAAGTAACCATATTATAGTCAGCGCCAAGCTCGTATTTGGTCTTAAATTCGTTGTTAGCCACCGCTTTACCGTCGGCCGTGAACTTTACGGTGTTGCTTGCCGTATCCAGGGCACAAGCAACGATTTTGCCATCGGCATCAATGGTAACCGCCGCAACCGTAACGTCAACCTTACCGGTTCCCTCTTTGTCTGCGGTTGCATCTGTCGTGGACGGTGCGGTGACATACACGCCGGCACCGAATTTCAGGGTGGCGGACTTAGAGCAGCCAAACATGGCCAACATGGAGATCGCTAAGAGCATACACAAAGTAATTGCTAAACACTTTCTCATAATCTTCTCTCCTCAATTATTATTTTATTTTGAAACCCTTTATATTCTACTATACAACCGATAAACGTGTCAACTATTTGTCTAAAAACAAGAAATTGGCAGGAATCTTTCTGATCAGCGCAGAACCGCACAGGCCCACAAACACTCCCGCAAGGGTTCCGGCAACCGTCAGCACCACAAGATAAAAACCCAGCTCTGCCGTTTCAAGCAATAGCATCGCCATCAAGATTTGCCCCACGTTATGGGCAACTCCACCGGCTACACTAACCCCAACCGTCGACAGAACATTCCAACGGCGAAGCAGAATCATCACCACAAGGCTTAAAATACCACCCGCCAAGCTGTATAAAAGAGCCATCACGTTGCCAAACAGCATGGTTACCAATGCGATGCGCAGCAGCGACACTACAATCGCGGAACACGCGCTACGTCGGTACAACAAAAACACAAGGATGATGTTGGGCAATCCCATTTTGATACCGGGCAAGGACGCAAATAACGGCGGCAGCAAAACCTCGACATAAGCCAGTATCAACGCTAACGCCGTGAACAAGCCCATAAAGGCAGTTGTTTTTGACTTGTTTCTCATAAACAACCTCCCTATACCACTACATCCGGCTCACCTTGTGTTTGCGCAGTGGTCACCGTAACCACTACGCCGTGGGGCAGACATACAATGCTTTCGCCATTGCGAAAGATCGCTCGATGCGCTGCACATATTCCATCGGGGCAGGTGGCGGTCTGTATGAAGGCTTTACCTTCGCGTATGACCAACCGATTGAGCTGTCGTCCATCCTCGCCGGTGGATATATCTTCGGTCCGATCCTGCGATAATGAATAAACGCCGTACAGTTCGCCGTCGACAGTCACTTTGACCACATCACCAAAACCGCGAAACAGAAACAGATACGCTGCGCCAGTAGCGGCCACCAGCAACAAAACAATAATTAAGAGTATATCGTTGCGCAGGTGGCGCTTGTTTACGTTTTTTTGTTTCATCATATCAGCCAAGAATCTCGTCGCACCCGACACCTTTGGGCAAATCAGGGAAAACCACCGTCTTTAAGCAACCGGTCGGGCATTCACTCACACACACACCACAGTTCGTACATTTAGTATAGTCAATAGCGGCCAAATTATCTGTAACAACAATGGCGCCATGGGGGCAAGCTTTTTCGCATTTTTTACAGCCGATGCACGCGTTTTTACAAACTTTGCGGGCGTCCGCCCCTTTTTGCTTGCTGTTACACATCACCACGGTGGTGATGTTCTGCGGAAGCATCGAGATAATCCCCTTAGGACAGGTGCGCGCGCAAAGACCGCAGCCTAGACAACGGGCGGTATTCACGCGAGCGATGCCGTCCGCCATACATATGGCATCCGCGGGACAGGCGGCGGCACAATCGCCCAAGCCCAAGCAGCCAAAACGACAGGATTTGTCACCACCATACAGCATAGAGGCGGCCCGACAGGTCTGCACACCTTCATACTTCGCCTTCAAGGCAGCGGCATCACCATGCCCGTTGCAAGCCACAAACGCAACCACATCCTTGAAAGGCTCCGCCTCCACGTGGATGATCTGCGCGATTTCATCGGCCACTTTCTGCGCACCCGGAATGCACAAGTTGGGTTTAACGCCGCCCTGTGCCAAAGAGGTGGCATAGTCGTCGCAGTTTTTATAGCCACAAGCGCCGCAGTTGATTCCGGGCAAACATGCGCGAATCTGCTTTTTCAGCGGATCCTCCGCCACAGCAAAAACGGCAGAGAGCACCGACAGAAGGATGCCCGCCACAAGAGAAATCGCAAACATCACAAGAAATGCAGTTAAAATTTCCATATTTGGTCACCTCTTATCAAGCGAACATATTCTCTACAATGCCGCCAAAGCCCATAAAAGCCAACGACACGAAAGAAGCGGCAATCAAAGTCACAGCCAAACCCTTAAAAGGGGCCGGCACATTGCTCTCATTGATGCGTGAACGAAGACCGGAAAACAACACCATTGCCAACAAGAAGCCCAACCCGCAGCCCAGAGAGCTGACCATAGACTCCACAAAGGAATATCCGTCAATAATGTTATTGATGGTAACACCCAGCACAGCGCAATTGGTGGTGATGAGCGGCAGATACACCCCTAAGCCTTTATATAAGGCGGGCGAAAACCGTTTGAGCAACAATTCCAGCATTTGCACCAGCGCCGCAATGATGAGAATGAACACAATATTTTGCAAATATCCCAACTTCAAAACGTCCAGCACAAAATACTGGATAGGCCAAGTTGCCGCCGTAGCGATTAGCATAACAACCGTTACGGCAACACCCATACCGATCGCTTGATTGAGTTTTTTTGACACACCCAGGAACGGGCAGATTCCTAAGAAACGGCTGAGAACGTAGTTGTCCACCAAAACGGAGGAAAGCAGAATAACGATAAGAACCTTAAACATTTCCATTATTCTTCCGCTCCTTTCTCAGAACAGGTTTCGACATGGCAATGGCTTGCATTGGGACAGCCTGCGCAGGAGAAGGAGGTTTTGGCAGGCGCTTTTCCTTTTGTGAGCACATATACCAACGCGATCAGCAGGCCATAGACCAACAGACCGCCGGGAGCTTTGGTGAGGAACTCGATTTTGAAATTTTCCATAAAGGAGATGGGAACACCGGCGAAGGAAGCGGCACCAAACACCTCACGAATGACGGCCATGGCGCACAGCGCAACGGTAAAGCCCAGCCCCATACCAAGGCCATCCAGCGCGGATTTGAGCACCGGGTTCTTGTTGGCAAACATCTCCGCACGACCGAGAATGATACAGTTTACCGTAATTAAATCCAGATACACACCCAGCGTTGCATACAGGTTCGGTAGAAAAGCCTGCACAAGCAGTTTAACAATCGTAACGAAGCCCGCTATGATAACGATATAGGAAGGGATGCGCATGGTTTCGGGAATAATCTTGCGCAGCAGCGAAATAAAGACGTTTGAGCAAAGCAGAACCGCCAAAGCCGCAATACCCATGCCAAAAGCACCGTTAACCGTGTTGGTTGTTGCCAAGGTGGGACAGGTACCGAGAACGAGAACCAGCACAGGATTTTCTTTTATGATCCCGTTCACAAGAACGAAAAACGTGGAATTCTTGTTCATTATCGGTCGCCCCCTTTCAAGACGTTGACAGCATCAAAAGCACGCTGAACCGCTTGTTTGTAACCATTGGTTGTCAAGGTCGCACCGCTGATAGCGTCAATCTCCGCATAATCAGAAGCTGTCTTACCGACAAACTGGCCATAGAAACTTTCGCTCGCGCACGCATCGCCCAAACCATCGGTTTCTGCTTGCGAAACCGTGACACAGTCAAGAATCTTTCCATCGGCGGTCATCGAGACGCGCACCACAATATATTCATTGGATGCCGGGTGATACTCATCGCCACCCTTGATGCCGTAGCCGGCGCCTTTTGTTTCTACCACGTAGTTACCGGAAGCGGTCTTTTTAGCGGAAAGCACGTAGGCGGCCAAGTCGGAATAGGCTGTTACGTCGATTTCTTTATAGGTGGTAGCCTTGATCTTGGCTACTGCATCCGTGATAACCGCAGCGTCTGCCACCCCTTCAGTAACCAAAGCGCCCTGAGCGTCCACCCCGACAAACTGTTCGCCCACCACGCAAACGTAGCCGGCACCATTGTCCGCCACATAGATGGCATCCACGCCCTCGACAACTTCCACGAGGAACAGTTTGGTGAACTTTTTATCCCCCGCCGGCAGAGCTGCCGCCAAATTGTCTGCCAAGATTTCTTCTTCGGTACGTATATCTACGGTGCCACCACCCAGGATGATGGCGGTGTTCAGCGCATCCTTGACGGCGTTTTTGTATGCGTCGGTGGTTTTTGTCGCACCCGCTATCGTGTCGACAGCCTCAACGCCGTTTGCATCCTTGTCCATAAAGTTCTCACCATAGGTCTTTTCTTTGCCTAAGGTTTCATTGGAGGAAAGGCAAACCGCACCGGTGACCACCCCATCAGCGCTTACGCCGCACATAATCACCATATCGGATCCATAGCCGGCGGTAGTCAGTTTTATCACATAGCCTTTACCGGCCGTTTCCTTGTGAACCTCGGTGACCGTCGCCGGCAAACTGTAACCACCCATATCCAACGCTTCAAAGCCTGTGCCTTCGGGCATCACTTCCAGAAGCGCTGCGTTGGCGGCGTTGTTTTGATTTTTTTGAATGATAGGAGCGGTAATCAGATTGGTGCCCGCTAACAGCAACGTAATCACTCCGCAGATGCAAACAAACACCGCAATGTTTCTAATACTTTTTTTCATTATTTGTTTCCTCCCGTTACAAACACCTTATGCCGTGTCCACTGGCAAATATAGGGAGTCAAAATGTTCATAAACAAGATGGCGAAAGATACACCTTCGCTATAATTGCCAAAATAACGGATTAAACAAGTAATTAATCCGGCACCCAAGCCGAAAAGCACCTTTCCCCATGCGGTAGGCGGAGAGGTAACGTAATCGGTGGCCATAAAGATAGCCCCGATAAACACACCGCCGGACAAGACAAGCGACAGCGCGCGGAGGAAATCCAGATTCTCCATCAGCAAAGAGAACACAAACACCGTGCCGATAAACGCCACCGGTAATTGCCAGGTGATAACCCGACGCAGCAGCAGATAGATACCACCTATCAGCAGCGCCAACGTACAGGTCTCGCCAATCGTGCCACCGTAGTTACCGAGCAACAGCGTCAGCAACGACGGCATAGTCTCCGCCGCAAGAGGTGTGGCGCCTGTTACAGCGTCCACGGGAAAAGCCGAAACCGTCATGGAGCTAAACGCCACCAACATAAACACGCGAGCTGTGACAGCGGGGTTGACCAGGTTCTGGCCTATGCCGCCAAACAAACACTTCACAACGATAATGGCAAACATTGCCCCTATCGCACATTGCCACAAGGGAATATTTGCCGGCAGGTTGAGCGCCAACAACAGACCGGTGACCGCGGCGGACAAATCCCCCACCGTTTGTTCTTTTTTGGTGATGAGATTGAAGAGGGCTTCAAAGCCCACCGAGCACAACAAACAGACCGCCACAACCAACAAGGCGCGCATGCCAAAAATAACCACACCGGCTACGGTGACCGGCAACAAAGAAATCAGCACGTCCCGCATAATGCCTTTGGTGGAGCGACCGCTGTGAATGTGCGGAGAAACCGTTAATTTCGTTAAAGAACTCATGTGTCGCTTTCCTCCTTTTTCTTTTCTTCTTTGAGGAACTGCTTTGCCAGCTTATTCGTCTGTACTAAGGGACGGTTGGCCGGGCACACAAAGCTGCAACAACCACATTCCATACAAGTTTCAACCGACAAAGAACGAAGCATCTCCGTCGCTTTTTTGTCATAAGCCCCGGCGATAGCCGCAGGGGCCAAACCAAAGGGGCAGGTGTTTGTGCAGGCCCCGCATCGAATGCAGGCCGTCATTTTCGGGAGTTTTGCCTCCTTGCTTGTCAGGGCAAGGGCGGCATTTGTGTTTTTGATCACCGGCGCATCGGCATTTGGTACAGTAACCCCCATCATGGGGCCACCATAGATGAGTTTAGCCGGCTGCTCAACAAGACCGCCGCAGCACGCAAACAAAGCGTCCAGCGACGTGCCAATGGGCGCGATAACGTTTTGCGGGTGCTTCACCGCACCGCCGTCCACGGTTACACATTTTTCTACCAAAGGCATACCGGTTTTGAGATAGGCGCCAATAGCCGCTACCGTGGTGCAGTTAATCACCACACAGCCCACGTGGATCGGCAGTTGGTTTGCCTCAATCTTACGACCGGTGGTGTGGTAGACCAAAACCTTTTCCCCACCTTGCGGGTATATGGAAGGTAAAACCTTCACCTCCACCGAACATTCGGCAATCGACGCCGCCATTGTCTTCATGGCGGCGATAGCCTCTTTCTTGTTGTTTTCAATGCCGATGATCACTTTATCCACGCCCAAACAGCGCGCAAACGTTTGTAGGGCATAGGCCATATCCGCAGAACGCGTCATCATGGTGACTGTGTCACTGGTTATATATGGCTCACACTCTGCACTGTTAATAATTAAGTAATCGATACGCTCGGGGTCCACGTCCAGTTTGACGTGGGTGGGGAACCCCGCACCGCCAAGACCGACAATGCCGCTTTCCTTGATAGCCGCAATGAAATCCTGCCGATTGTTGACAACAGGGGGAGCTAAATGTTCAGCCACATCCATCGCACCGTCGGATTCGATAACCACGGCCGTGGTGGTGGTATCATTATGTAGCAAATGTTCCGCAAGTTTAATCACCTTGCCGGAGACGCTGGAATAAACATTCGCAGAAACATGGCCATCCGCTTCTCCGATTTTGGTGCCGACCTTGACCAAATCGCCCACTTTAACAATGGGTTTCGCCGGCTTACCAATATGCATCGCCATGGGTATCGTTACCGTTTGCGGGGGTTCCATGCGAACAGTTGGATGATTTTGTGTGTTTTTTCTGTGAGGAACGCGTATTCCCGAAAGAGAAAAAGCCATTATCCATCTACCTTCCTTAATTGCCTGCCCATGGTGGTTGGCAAAAAATTATCATAAATTCATCACTATATATAACATTTAATAATCATAAGATATATCCGGCACATTGTCAAGTGCAGCACACCCGAAAACCAGTGGCAAAATGTTGCAAAACAACGCCGATTCGTCCGAATGTCTTCGGGCGGATTTTTTGTCGCAGTTTTGTTGACAGCCGTCGAAATGCGTGCTAAAATGTTCATGAACCATTAACAATTTGTTCACTTTTTCGGACAGATTGTGAGGTTATAAACGAAAGGAGTTTTGAAAAATGGAAAACATGATAATGACCGCCCCGGTTGCTCAACTCAAAACAAACAAGGGATTGTTAAAAACAATTTTGCTTTCCCTGATTACTTTCGGCATTTATCCGCTGGTTGTTATGTCCGCTGTGTCTAACGATATCAACATCGTTGCTTCCAGATACGACGGCAAAAGAACCATGCACTTCTGCTTGTTGTTCTTCATCGTTTCCCCCATCACCTTGGGCATCGCGGGAATTGTTTGGTATCACAAAATTTCCGCCCGTATCGGTGCAGAACTCAGACGGCGCAGCGTGCCGTATTCTTTCGGTGCGGCTGACTTTTGGCTTTGGAACGTTCTGGGCAGTTTCATCGTTGTTGGTCCTTTTATTTACTTGCACAAGATGTTTAAGGCCACCAACCTTATGAATGCCCACTACAACGTCAACGGCTAATTCCTTTTTCAAACAAAAACACGTTGTAAACAAAGATAAACTAATAACCCAAAAACGTCCCCATCGAGCAATCGGTGGGGACGTTTTATTAACCCCCACACCCCTCCATCAGAGATTCTCTGCTTTACAAGTTATACGGAATATGATAAAATATTTTTCATGAAAACAAATGAACGACGAGGTATAAAAATGAAGGCATTGGTGTTAGCAGGAGGGTATCCGCAAATCGCCCTCATCAACGAATTGAAAAGCCGTGGCATTACCGTGTTGCTGGCGGATTATTACGCAAGCCCGGTGGCAAAACCATATGCCGATGCGTTTTATCAAGTGTCCACGCTGGACATCGAGGCTATTACCGACCTGGCAAGAGAAAAACAGGTGGATTTTTTGATCACCGCTTGTACCGACCAAGCCTTGTTGACCGTTGCAAAGGTTTCTCAAACGCTGGGGCTTCCTTGCTACATAGATTACAAAACCGCTCTTAACGTAACAAACAAATCCTATATGAAAGAGGTGTTTCGCGAAAACGGCATCTCCACCGCGAAACATTTGTCCAGCTCCATTCTGTTGTTTATCGGCGGTGTGGCGTCCATCTACACCTGCTTGGTAGCGAAAGATAAGAGCGTGGTAAAACTGAACAACATTGCGAAAATGTTCGGCGACTCGATCAAGACCATCGCTCCCGCGATTAGCGTTTGCGTGTTTGGTTACATGATCGGCTCCCTGTTCAGCGATTTAAGTGTTGCTGAAGAAATGGGGCATATCATTCTTGACTGGAACTTTGGGAAACTTGGCACGGTAACCGCCGTATGCGCCATCACCTGTTTTATGGGCATGGTCATACCCGGTTCCTCCTTGGTCGTTATCTTTGGCCCTATGTTTATTACCGTTTTGGCCGGTGTCGGCTGTGACCCCTTGGTGGTCGCGGCGATGCTACCCTGCATCTGCGGTGTTATGTGCGGCATCACGCCGCCCCTGGGCCTTGGCATGTATGCCGGTATGACCTTGGCGGAGTCTGATTTCTCAAAAACTTTCAAAAACAATCTTTGGTGGGTGGCCGCACAATTTATTTTGGAAGTTGTCGTGCTTATGGGATGGCTCCCCATCCTCGGACTGTAAGGAGGGAACGCAATGAGAGAAATCATAAAGAAAATTGCAAACTTTTTGAGAGTCGTTTTCGGGTATGGTATCATGCTGTGTTTGTTCGCCGGCGGTCTGACGTTTTTGGGGTATCTGGCCGCCCTCATTATAGGCGGTGATACGGCTACAAACATCTGTGTTTTCATTTACAAGACCATCATCCCCATCATTATAAAGGCATCCACCATATTGGTTTTGTTAGGATTGGTAACCATGTATCTTAGCGGAGAGAAGGCTTTAACCTCCAACAAAAAGAAGGCAGCCAAACACGAAGGCGAACTGTAAAACCAGAACCTACGCACAGACCTTTATATGCAAAAATCCCTCTGCCGAAAAATCGGCAGAGGGATTTTTTGCAGAATGGTGTTTGTGCACACGACAGGTTGTTTCTTTTACGTGTTCCGCAACATCTTCCGAACGACAATCCAGCGGTTTGCACAAAAAACGAAACAAAACGGCACCCCCAAGCATTGCACCTATTGCCCCCGTTCGACAGATAAATGCAGAAAAGGCAATAAAATCGATTGACTTTTGCGCTTTTAAGTGTTAAAATGTGCAATATAATATAAATATGGATACGGCTATGACGAAACCAAGTAAAGCGCATTCCCCCTTTTCAGAGAGCCGCCGGTCGGTGAAAGGCGGTAAAGGCGATGCGTTTGAATACCTTTCCGAGCCTCTGCCCGAACCTTCGCAAGAAGCAGTAGGCGCAGACGGGTTTGCCCGATACAGCAACGGTTTTTTATAACCAAGAGGCCGCCCTACGGCGGTAAATTGAGGTGGTACCGCGGATTTTTCGCCCTCTGCACACAGCAGGGGGCGTTCTTTTTTTGCGGTCGCCCACCAAAAAAACACACGTGGAGGAAAACGATGCTTATCACAGATCTGTTGGAACGCAACGCCCGGCTATACGCCACCGACATTGCGCTGGTAGAAGTGAATCCATCCGAGGAGCGGGACAGCGCCACCACCTGGCGGGAGGCTAGCCTCATCGAGGCCGCTCACGTCGGCTCGCCTTATCGGCGGGAATTAACTTGGCGCGAATTTGACCGCAAGGCCAACCAATTCGCCAATCTATTGCTGAGCCGCGGCATCAAAAAAGGTACCAAAGTCGCCATCCTGCTGATGAATTCGCTGGAATGGCTGCCGCTTTATTTTGGCATATTGAAAGCCGGTCTCATCGCGGTGCCGCTGAATTTTCGCTATTCCGGCGAGGAGATTAAATATTGCTTGGAATTAGCCGACGTCGAGGTGCTGGTGTTCGGTGTCGAGTTTGTCGAGCGCATGGACACCATACAAGACGACTTGCCGCAAGTGAAAACCATGCTCTTTGTCGGTGAAAACGGCCCGGCCTATACGGAAGACTGCTGCAAGCTCATGCATTTCTGCTCCACCAGCGCCCCGCCGGTCGCTCTGCAAGAAGACGACTATGCCGCCATTTACTTTTCTTCCGGCACCACCGGATTCCCGAAGGCGATTCTGCACCGTCACCGCGCGCTGATGTGCTCGTGCTTGACCGAGCAAAACCATCACGGACAAACCAAAGACGACGTCTTTTTGTGCATCCCACCCCTATACCATACCGGGGCGAAAATGCACTGGTTCGGCAGTCTGCTGTCGGGTGGGCGTGCCGTGCTGTTGCGCGGTGTGAAGCCGGAATGGATACTCCGCACCGTCACCGAAGAAAAATGTACGATTGTGTGGCTGCTTGTGCCGTGGGCACAAGACATATTGGATGCTATCGAATCCAAACAAATCAATCTAAACGAACATCTGCTCTCCCAATGGCGGCTGATGCACATCGGCGCCCAGCCGGTGCCGCCCAGCCTTATCCGCCGCTGGAAACAGGTATTTCCCCATCACCAATACGACACAAACTACGGGCTGAGTGAATCCATCGGCCCCGGCTGTGTGCACCTGGGGATGGAAAACATACATAAAGTTGGCGCCATCGGCAAAGCCGGCCATTTGTGGGAGACACGTATCGTCAACCCGCAGGGCGAGCCTGTCCCGCAAGGAGAAATCGGCGAATTGGCGGTGAAAGGCCCCGGCGTGATGGATTGCTATTACAAAAACCCGGAAGCCACCGCCGAAATTCTTAAAGGCGACTGGTTGTATACCGGGGACATGGCGCGTATGGACGAAGACGGCTTCATCTATCTGGTAGACAGAAAAAAAGACGTCGTCATTTCCGGCGGTGAAAACATCTACCCGGTGCAAATCGAGGATGCCCTGCGCAAATTTGACAAACTCAAAGACGTGGCGGTCATCGGTTTGCCGGATCCGCGTCTGGGAGAAATCGTCGCGGCCATTGTTGAGGTAAAAAGCGGCGTTGCGTGTACCGAAGAAGAAATTCACGAATTCTGCAAAGAACTCCCCCGGTACAGACGCCCCAAAAAAATTATATTTGATAAAGTGCCCCGCAACCCAACCGGCAAAATCGAAAAACCGCTGTTGCGAAAAAAATATTGCCCCGAAGGACTTGTGGAAGTGCAGATTGAGGGATAAATATGCTAGATTTAATCATTAAATACGGCCTGCTTTTCGCGTTTTTCGGCGTGATGCTGTTTGTGGGCTTTTACTGCCGGCGGCACGCCACCAACGTCAAC
>JAFPCP010000074.1 GCA_017423825.1 Clostridia bacterium
GTGGCCGGGGCAGTCAACGTGCGCATAGTGACGCGCATCGGTCTGATACTCCACGTGAGCGGTGTTGATTGTGATACCACGCGCGCGCTCTTCGGGAGCCTTATCGATGTTGCTGTAATCCATAAACTCGGCGTCGCCCTTGATGGCCAACACTTTGGTGATAGCCGCGGTCAGGGTGGTTTTACCATGGTCAACGTGACCGATGGTGCCAATGTTTACGTGCGGTTTGTTGCGTTCAAATTTCTCTTTTGCCATTGTTAAGTCCTCCTTTGTGTGTTCAAAAATTAAGTTCAATCTTACTACTTATTCTATCAATTCCCCGATAGAAATGCAAGTACTTTTGAAAGAAAAGTGATAAAATTTCCAGAATCGCCCAACAAATGCGGGTGATTTGCCTGCTTCGGGCTAAAAACACGCCCGAAAGCAAGCCAATGTGTGTTTTATCAGTCGTCTTTCTTGGTGCGTTGCGCAATGATGCCGTCCGCAACACTCTTCGGAATTTCGGCATAATGGCTCGGCTCCATGACGTACTGGCCACGGCCCTGGGTGCCGGAACGCAGATCGGTCGCATAGCCGAACATCTCGGACAGCGGCACAAAAGCGCGCACCTGCACGGCGCCGTTAATGTTCTCCGAACCTTCCATCTGACCACGACGGGAGGAGATATCGCCAATCACAAAGCCCATATACTCGTCGGGGCTGATAACCGTCACCTTCATGATGGGTTCCATCAAAACCGGATCGGCCTTACGCATAGCCTCTTTGAACGCCATAGAACCGGCAATCTTAAAGGCCATTTCGGAGGAGTCAACCTCGTGATACGAACCATCATACAACGTAACTTTACAGTCCACAACCGGATAGCCGGCTACGGTACCGGCGAGCATAGCGCCCTGGATACCAGCGTCGACCGCAGGAATGTATTCCTTCGGAATGGCGCCGCCGACAACCGCGTTGTTGAACTCGTAACCCTTGCCGGACTCGTTGGGCTCCAATTTGATCTTAACGTGACCATACTGGCCCTTACCGCCGGACTGACGGGCATACTTGCAATCCACGTCCGCCAAACGACGTACCGTTTCTTTGTAAGCAACCTGGGGAGCGCCCACGTTGGCCTCCACCTTGAACTCACGCAGCAAACGGTCCACGATGATTTCCAGGTGCAATTCGCCCATACCGGCGATGATGGTCTGCCCGGTTTCCTCATCGGTGTACGTTCTGAACGTCGGGTCTTCCTCCGCCAATTTGGCGAGGGCCAGGCCCATTTTCTCCTGGCCGGCTTTGGTCTTGGGCTCAATCGCCACGCGGATAACCGGCTCGGGGAATTTCATGGATTCCAAAACGATGGGATGCTTTTCATCACACAGGGTGTTACCTGTGGTGGTGTTTTTCAGACCGATAGCAGCCGCGATATCACCGGCATACACAACGTCCAAATCCTTACGGGCGTTGGCGTGCATCTGCACGATGCGGCCCAAACGCTCGTTGGAATCTTTGCTGGAATTGTATACCGTGCTGCCCGCCTGCACCGTGCCGGAATAGACACGGAAGAACGCGAGTTTACCCACAAACGGGTCGGTCGCAATCTTGAAGGCCAGGGCCGCGAACGGCTCTTCATCGGAAGAATGACGGACGTCCTCCTCTTCGGTGTCCGGATTCACGCCCTTGATGGCGGGCACATCCAGCGGAGAAGGCATATAGTCCACGATGGCATCCAGCAATTTCTGAACACCTTTGTTGCGGTAGGACGTACCGCAGGTGACCGGCACCATGTCGTTGGCGATGGTCGCGCGGCGAATGACAGTCTTGATTTCTTCAATGGTGATTTCGTCCCCGTTGAAGTATTTTTCCATCAATTCTTCATCCTGCTCGGCCACGAATTCCAACAATTCTTCATGGTATTTTTCGGCCAACTCTTGCATATCGGCAGGGATATCCTCTACACGCATATCCTTACCCATATCATCGTAATACACGTCCGCTTTCATTTCTACCAGGTCGACGATACCCTTAAAGGTGTCTTCCGAACCGATAGGCAACTGAATCGGCACCGCATTACATTTCAAGCGGTCGCGCATCATTTTCACCACATTATAGAAATCGGCGCCCATGATGTCCATTTTGTTGACGTACGCCATACGGGGTACTTGGTATTCGTCCGCTTGACGCCACACTGTTTCGGACTGGGGTTCCACACCGCCCTTGGCGCACAGAACCGTCACAGAGCCGTCCAACACACGCAGAGAGCGTTGCACTTCCACCGTGAAGTCCACGTGACCGGGGGTGTCGATGATGTTAATGCGGTGCTTGTCCGTGGCACCTTGCTTATCCCAAAAACAGGTAGTGGCCGCAGAGGTGATGGTGATACCGCGCTCCTGCTCTTGCTCCATCCAGTCCATGGTCGCGCCGCCGTCGTGCGTTTCACCAATCTTGTAGTTAACACCGGTATAGTACAGGATACGCTCGGTCGTCGTTGTTTTACCGGCGTCGATGTGCGCCATGATACCGATGTTTCTGGTTTTTTCCAAAGATACATCTCTTGCCATAATACGAACCTCCTTTTCCTTAATTGTAACAGACAATTACCACCGGAAGTGTGCGAAAGCCTTGTTGGCCTCAGCCATCTTATGCGTATCGTCGCACTTCTTGGCAGCACCGCCGTTGCCGTTCAGGGCGTCGAGGATTTCGGCAGCCAAGCGCTCTTTCATGGTGCGCTCAGAACGGGTGCGGGAATAGGTGGTCAGCCAGCGCAGACCCAACGTCTGACGCCGGTCGGCACGCACTTCGATGGGCACCTGATAGGTCGCACCACCGACACGGCGAGCCTTAACTTCGAGGACGGGCATGATGTTTTCCATGGCTTTTTCGAACACGGTCAAGGGCTCCTCATCGGTCTTCTCCTTGATGATATCGAAAGCATCGTAAACGATTTTCTGGGCAACGCCCTTCTTGCCGTCCAGCATAATGTTGTTGATGAGTTTGGTCACCAACTTGGAATTGTAAAGCGGGTCGGGCAAAACATCGCGTTTTGCAGTAGAACCTCTTCTCGGCACTTTACTTCCCTCCTTCATATTGATGATATCATAGGTACTCGAAAGCGACATACTCCCGTTGGCCAACAAAGAAGAGGCAGTCTCACAAAACCGCGGCATAGCCCGGTATATATGAACATCTGCCGCTACTCAGTAGCCGCTGATAGACATGTCTTATTTCTTGGCTGCTCCAGCCTTCGGACGCTTGGCACCGTATTTGGAACGGGCCTGCATACGATTTGCAACACCCTGGGTATCCAGAGTACCGCGCACAATGTGGTAACGCACACCAGGCAAGTCTTTCACACGACCGCCGCGAATCAACACGACGCTGTGCTCTTGCAGGTTGTGACCCTCGCCGGGAATGTACGAAGTAACTTCGATACCATTCGACAAGCGCACACGAGCCACCTTACGCAGAGCGGAGTTCGGCTTTTTAGGAGTCGAAGTCTTAACCGCCGTGCACACGCCACGTTTCTGGGGAGAATTCTGGTCGATAGCCACACGCTTTTTGGAGTTCCAACCCTTCAACAGAGCAGGCGCCTTGGCTTTCTTTTCCAGTTCCTTTCTGCCCTTGCGTACCAACTGGTTAAAAGTAGGCATAGTTTCACCTCCGATTAAAAATTTATCCCAAAAAGGGCACAAAAACCCTTTTGAAACCAAAATAACGCAAAACAACGCCGGGCGACAGCTTTTTTCGTCTGACGTCCGTGTGGTTTGCGCGCGGCGTGCCGCCCGGATCCCTCCGGACGGCATACCGCAGTTACAAATTTTAACACAAAGTGTCTATCCTTGTCAAGGATTATTCTTCGACAATTTCCGGCTCGCCTTCGTCGTCGTTGTCTGCATCGTCCTCGCGGAGCAATTCATCCAATACGCTGAACGCATTTTTCGGTGCGCGATGGTCTTTCACCATCACGTCGCCGTACCGTTGCATACCGGTACCGGCCGGAATCAGTTTGCCGATGATAACGTTTTCTTTCAGGCCCAACAGCGGGTCGACCTTGCCTTTGATGGCGGCTTCGGTGAGCACGCGGGTGGTTTCCTGGAAGGACGCGGCAGACAAGAAGCTGTCGGTCGCCAAGGACGCTTTGGTGATACCAAGCAGGATGGGTGTCACCACGGCCGGGCGCAACGGCGCTCCGTCCGCGCCGGTCTCTCCGGCGGCGGTACGCGCCGCCACAGAGCGGTTTTCCGCATACAATTCGGCTTTATCCACCACCGCATCGTTGATGAGGTTGGTGTCGCCGGCGTCATCCACGCGCACCTTGCGCATCATCTGGCGAATGATAACTTCAATATGCTTATCGTTGATGTCAACGCCCTGTGTGCGGTAGGTGATCTGTACTTCTTTAATCAGGTAATCCTGTACAGCCGACTCGCCGCACACTTCCAGCACGTCGTGCGGGCTCATAGAACCCTCGGTGATGCATTCGCCCTTTTGGATGTGATAGCCATCTTCAATGCAGGGGCGCAGATGCGCGCCGTAGGTGATAACGTAGGTGCGCTCTTCGGTGCCGTCCTCCGAGGTGACGATAACCAAATTCTTCTTGCGCTCCTCACGGCGGACAATACCGGTGATTTCGCTGATGATAGCAAGCATTTTCGGCTTGCGGCCTTCAAACAGCTCTTCCACACGCGGCAAACCTTGTGTGATATCCTCGCCGCCGGCAACACCGCCGGTGTGGAAGGTACGCATGGTCAACTGCGTGCCGGGTTCGCCGATGGACTGAGCGGCGATGATACCCACCGCCTCGCCGACCGTCACCAGTTCGGTGGTGGCCAGGTTGGAACCGTAGCAGCACGCGCACACGCCTTTTTCAGCGTCGCAGGTCAGCACGGAGCGAATCTTGACGCGCACCTTGCTGTCGTCCACTTTGCCATCGGCGTCGGTAGCCTGCTCACGCAACACACGGTCGATGATCGCGGCGTCCGCATCGGTCATCTTATGGTCTCTGTCAACCAGCACCTCACCGGTGGCCGGGTCACAAAAATCTTCACACAAGAACCGGCCCAGCAAACGCTCGGTCAACGGCTCGATGACGCGGTTGCCGTCTTTGATGTCGTACACGTCGATACCATTGTGGGTACCGCAATCGGTCTGCCGAATGATAACATCCTGGGAAACATCCACCAAACGACGCGTCAAATAACCGGAGTCGGCGGTACGCAGAGCGGTATCCGCCAAACCTTTACGCGCACCCTTGGCAGAGGTGAAATATTCCAGAATATTCAAACCTTCACGATAGTTTGCACGAATCGGAACCTCGATGGTTTTACCGGAGGTGTTAGCAATCAAACCACGCATACCCGCCAACTGACGAATCTGGCTGATGCTACCACGCGCACCAGAATCCGCCATCATCTGGATGGGGTTGTAGGGATCCATGTTGCCAACCAACGCCTTGGTGACCTTATCCGTGGTTTGGTTCCAGGTTTCGATCACGTGGTTGTAGCGCTCTTCCTCGCTCATCAAGCCCTGTGCGTACAGGTCGGCGATGCGGTCAACTTGCGCTTCGGCATCCGCAATATATTGCTTTTTCTTCTCGGGGATGGAGGCATCGCCCACCGAAACGGTGAGTGCACCGCGGGTAGAATAGCGGTAACCCTGCGATTTGATCTCATCCAACACCACCGAGGTGCGGGCAGCGCCGTGCAGTTTAATGCACTCGCCCACAATCTTACCCAACTGTTTCTTGCCCACTTTGAAGTCGATTTCGTACCCCAGCAAGCGGTCTAAATACGCGGGAGAATCCACCGTCTCGCCTTCATGCAGGGTGCGGTCCACAAACCCTAAATCCTGCGGAATCGGGCGGTTGAAAATCACACGGCCCACCGTCGTCTTGACCAAATGAGACACCGTACGGCCGTCCACTTCTGCGGTACGACGGATCTTGATATCATCATGCAGGTCGATGGCCTTGCAATCGTACGCCATCATGGCCTCGTTTTCGTCCCGATAGATTTTATCGGTGGCCTCTTTGGCACGCGCGGCCTCTTCGGGGGTGTCTTTCTCGTGCTTGTCAATGGTGAGGTAGTAGGAACCAAGCACCATATCCTGCGTCGGCACCGTGACCGGTTTACCGTCCGAGGGTTTGAGCAGGTTGCCGGCGGCCAACATCAGGAAACGGGCCTCCGCCTGCGCCTCGGCCGACAACGGCACGTGCACAGCCATCTGGTCGCCGTCGAAGTCGGCGTTGAACGCCGTACAAGCCAACGGGTGCAGTTTGATCGCGCGGCCTTCCACCAGCACCGGTTCAAATGCCTGGATACCCAAGCGGTGCAGGGTGGGGGCGCGGTTGAGCATGACCGGATGGTCTTTAATCACGATTTCCAGCGCGTCCCAAACCTCCGGACGCAGACGGTCCACCATCTTACGGGCGGATTTGATGTTGCCGGCCACGCCGGTTTCCACCAACCGTTTCATAACGAAAGGTTTGAACAGTTCGATCGCCATTTCTTTCGGCAGACCGCACTGATACATTTTCAATTCCGGACCGACAACGATAACCGAACGGCCGGAATAGTCCACGCGCTTACCCAGCAAGTTCTGACGGAAACGGCCCTGTTTACCTTTGAGCATATCCGACAGAGATTTCAGCGGGCGGTTGTTGGGGCCGGTCACCGGGCGGCCGCGACGGCCGTTGTCAATGAGGGCATCCACCGCCTCTTGCAACATACGCTTTTCGTTGCGCACGATGATGTCCGGGGCGCCCAGTTCCAACAGCCTTTTCAAACGGTTGTTACGGTTGATAACCCGGCGATACAAATCATTCAGGTCGGAGGTGGCAAAACGGCCGCCATCCAACTGCACCATCGGACGGATATCCGGCGGAATCACCGGAATGACATCCATAATCATCCACTCCGGACGGTTGCCGGATAAACGGAACGCCTCCACCACTTCCAAACGTTTGAGCAAGCGCGCACGCTTTTGCCCGGTAGCGGTTTCGAGTTCCTCTTTCAGTTGCGCGGACAGCTCTTCCAAGTCAATCTCCGCCAACAGTTTCTGGATGTATTCCGCGCCGATACCGGCATCGAAATCATCTTCGTATTTTTCGCGCATATCGGCATAGTCCTTATCCGACAGCACCTGCTTTTTCTGCAACGGGGTGCTACCGGGGTCTACCACGATATACTCGGCGAAATACAGCACCTGCTCCAACTGGCGGGGGGACATATCCAGGATAAGTCCCATGCGCGAAGGAATGCCCTTGAAATACCAAATGTGCGATACAGGCGCTGCCAATTCGATATGACCCATGCGCTCACGGCGCACTTTCGCGCGGGTAACTTCTACGCCACAGCGTTCACACACCTTGCCTTTGTAGCGGATGCGTTTGTAGCGACCGCAATGGCACTCCCAGTCTTTGGTAGGCCCGAAAATCTTCTCGCAGAACAGGCCGTCCCGTTCCGGTTTGAGGGTGCGATAGTTGATGGTTTCCGGCTTCAACACCTCGCCGTAGGACCAGCTGCGAATCTGCTCCGGAGAGGCCAGCCCAATACGAATGGAATCAAATACATTGAATTGCATCATAGTAATACAGCCTCCCCTTACATCGTAATATCGTCGTCAGAATAGTCATCCTCGACGGAAACGGCATCCTCCACGATTTCGCCGGAGGCATCCATCTCCCCTACGCCGTAGCCATCGAATTCGCCTTCGTTGGCTACCACCGAGAACGCTTCACTATCCGGGTTCACAACCCCTAAATCGTCGTCTTCAAAGGTTTGTTTGAGATCAATCTCGTTCTTGTCGGCATCCAACACGCGGATATCCAAGCCCAACGACTGCAACTCTTTAACCAATACCTTAAACGACTCCGGTACACCCGATTGCGGCACGTTTTGTCCCTTGACAATGGCCTCATAGGTCTTCACGCGGCCGACAACGTCGTCGGACTTCACCGTCAGGATTTCCTGCAAGGTGTAAGCCGCACCGTAGGCTTCCAGCGCCCACACTTCCATTTCACCGAAGCGCTGGCCACCGAATTGCGCTTTACCGCCGAGCGGCTGCTGCGTGACCAGACTGTACGGGCCGGTGGAACGTGCGTGAATCTTGTCATCTACCAGGTGGTGCAGTTTCAGATAGTACATATACCCCACCGTAACAGGGTTGTCAAACTTTTCACCGGTACGGCCATCGTACACCGTGGTTTTGCCATCGGTGCTCTTGCCAGCCTGTTCCAGCAAAGCGCGGATATCATCCTCGTGCGCGCCGTCGAAGACCGGCGTCATCACCTTGAAGCCCAACGCAGCGGCCGCATAGCCGAGGTTGACCTCCAACACCTGCCCGATGTTCATACGGGAAGGCACGCCCAACGGGTTGAGCACGATGTCCAGCGGCGTGCCGTCCGGCAGGAACGGCATATCTTCGCTGGGCAAAATGCGGGATACAACACCTTTGTTACCATGGCGACCGGCCATCTTATCGCCGACGCTGATTTTGCGCTTCTGGGCGATATAGCAACGAACCACCATGTTCACGCCGGGGCTCAACTCATCGCAGTTGGCACGCGTGAACACCTTCACATCCACAACAATGCCGTATTCGCCGTGCGGCACACGCAAAGACGTGTCACGCACCTCACGCGCTTTTTCGCCGAAAATAGCACGCAACAACCGCTCTTCGGCGGTCAACTCGGTCTCGCCCTTCGGCGTCACCTTACCCACGAGGATGTCGCCGGATTGCACCTCGGCACCGATGCAGATGATGCCGCGCTCGTCCAAGGATTTCAGCGCGTCATCGCCCACGTTCGGGATGTCACGGGTAATTTCTTCCGGCCCTAACTTCGTGTCGCGGGATTCTATCTCATATTCCTCAATATGAATAGAGGTATATACGTCATCCCGCACAATCTTTTCATTAATAAGAACGGCGTCCTCGTAGTTGTAGCCTTCCCAGGTCATGAAGCCGATGAGGGCGTTTTTACCGAGCGCAATTTCGCCGTTGCTGGTGGACGGACCGTCCGCCACAACCTCTTTGGCGTCCACATGCTGGCCCACAACCACCACCGGGCGCTGGTTGATACAGGTGCCCTGGTTGGAGCGAGAGAATTTCACCATTTCGTATACGTCGATGTCCCCGTTGCTGTCGCGGCGGATTTTCACGGTGTCTGCCGAAACATAGGTGACCGTGCCGGCCTCTTTGGCCAACACACACACGCCGGAGTCCACACCGGCCTTGTATTCCATACCGGTGCCGACGATGGGAGACTCGGTCTTCAACAGCGGCACAGCCTGCCGTTGCATGTTGGAGCCCATCAAGGCACGGTTAGCGTCGTCGTTCTCCAAGAAAGGAATCATCGCCGTCGCCACCGACACAACCATCTTCGGGGACACGTCCATGTAATCCACCACCGACGCGGGCTCCTCACGGAACTCGTCGCGATAACGGGTGGTTACCTTCGAACGCGCAAACCGGTTGTTCTCATCCAACGGCTCGTTGGCCTGGGCGACGATGAATTCGTCTTCCATATCCGCCGGCATATAGGTGACCTCGTCGGTCACAACGCCCGTGGCCTTGTCCACTTTGCGGTAGGGCGCCTCTACGAAGCCGTATTCGTTGATGCGGGCAAAGGACGCCAGATAAGAGATCAAACCGATATTGGGACCTTCCGGCGTTTCAATCGGGCACATACGGCCATAGTGGCTGTAATGCACGTCGCGCACCTCGAAACCGGCGCGGTCACGAGACAAACCGCCGGGGCCCAAGGCAGACAGACGACGCTTGTGCGTCAATTCCGCCAAGGGGTTGTTTTGATCCATGAACTGCGACAGCGGCGAAGAGCCAAAGAACTCTTTAATAGCCGCCACCACCGGGCGGATGTTAATGAGCGCCTGCGGGGTGATAATGTCCATATCCTGCGCTTGCAGCGTCATGCGCTCGCGCACCACACGCTCCATACGGGAGAAGCCGATGCGGAACTGGTTTTGCAACAATTCACCCACCGAGCGGATGCGGCGATTGCCCAAATGGTCAATGTCGTCCGTCGTGCCCAAACGATGGCCCAAGCAATTAAGGTAATTAATAGAGGCCAGAATATCGTCCACGGTGATGTGGTTGGGAATCAATTCCTTCACACGGCTGAGCAACGCCTGCTCCAACTCCTCATCGGACAGGTTTTGCGCCAAAATTTCAGACAGCACATGATAACACACGCGCTCGTTGACGGTCTTTTTCACCGCCTCGTATACGGCCGGGCTGACGTGCTTGGCCAAATCCACCGTGCCGTTGGAAACAATCTTGATTTCCTTTTGTTCGCCGTGCTCATCCACGGTGACGTACGCGACCGTCACACCGGCATCTTCCAGTTCACGCGCACGCTCACGCGTGATGACCTCGCCCGGCTCGGCGAGCATTTCGCCGGTGGCCTCGTTGACAATCGGGCGGCTCAGCGTGCAACCGGACAACCGGTTGGCCAAGCCCAGTTTCTTATTGTATTTATAGCGACCGACGCGGGACAGATCGTACCGGCGGGGGTCAAAGAACAAGTTATCCAAATGTTGCTGTGAATTTTCCACTGTCGCAGGCTCGCCCGGACGCAGCTTGCGATAGATTTCCAACAGGGCCTCTTCTCTGTTTTTGGTCGTATCCTTCTCCAAGGTGGCCAAAATGCGCTCATCCTCGCCAAAGAATTCCAGAATTTGGGCATCGGCGCCCAAACCCAAAGCACGAACCAACACAGTAACGGGAATTTTGCGGTTTTTGTCAATCCGCACATAGAAAACGTCAGAGGAATCGGTTTCATATTCCAACCAAGCACCGCGGTTGGGAATCACCGTGGCGCTGTACAATTCCTTACCCAAGGTATCGTGCACCATATCAAAATACACGCCCGGCGAACGCACAAGCTGCGAAACAATAACACGCTCCGCACCGTTAATGACAAAGGTGCCGCTTTCGGTCATCAAGGGGAAATCGCCCATGAAAACCTCGGACTCTTTAATCTCGCCGGTTTCTTTGTTGAGCAGGCGCACGCG
Source organism: Clostridia bacterium (assembly GCA_017423825.1). Classification (GTDB taxonomy): domain Bacteria; phylum Bacillota; class Clostridia; order Oscillospirales; family Acutalibacteraceae; genus UBA5905. Next base: position 11,016 of record JAFPCP010000074.1, read on the forward strand.
CACGTGCAACGGAGCCGCGTAGGTCACGTCCCGTTCTTTACACTCTTCCACCGAATATTTCGGGGTGTCTTCCAAGCGATAACCGATGAAATCCAGCACCAGATTCCCATTGTAGTCGGTAATGGCGGCCGTCTCATCAAAAACGTCGCGCAATCCCTCTTCCAAGAACCACTTGTAAGAGTTCTTTTGCACCTCGATGAGGTTAGGCATATCCAGCACTTCGTTGATTTTGGCAAAACTCATGCGGACATTGTTACCCAGTTTTACCGGTTTGATATTCGTCATAGGCCCTATCACTCCTGTCTTGGATTTTCACAAACGGATAACCCCGCCCCAACTTCCGGGTGCGACGGGATACGGATAACCCGCTTTTCTGCGTCTTGTGAATGTTGCTCGATCTGGAAAACATAGCCATTTTCGCAAAAAGGCTTGCCTTTTTTGGCGATGTGTGCTATACTTTTTTTGTCTTTTGGCGTACACTTTCCATATTAAAGCAGTTTATAATAATATACTAATAAACGCAACTTGTCAACCTTTTTTTGAAGATTGGCTTATTTTTTTTGCATTTTTGGCTTTTTTATTGAATTTCGATAACATTTATGCGAAAATTTCCCAAGAAGGAACACTCGGATGCGTTGCTTTGATTTTTGGTTTGAATGCCCGACCGAAGCCCCCGATTTTGGCAACCGCATACCGACGCATAAAATAAAAAAAGCGGAGAGCTTTTGGCTCTCCGCCTTTTTGTTGCTTGTATGCAAATTACAGCACGCGTACACGAATGACATCGTGTACCGCCAAAATGCTTTGTACGATGCTATCGTCGGCATGCCCTTCGATATCCAAAATCGTATAGGCATACTCTTTTTTGGATTTGTTGGTCATCGAATGGATGTTGATGCCGGCAGCCGACACCACGCCGCTGATTTGCGTCAACAAATTGGGCACGTTCTTGTGCATCACGCAAATGCGATCTGCATCGCCACGCGGCACCTTGACGTCGGGATAGTTCACCGAATGGGTGATGTTGCCGTTTTCCAGATAATCTTTGAGTTCATCCGCAGCCATCACCGCACAGTTGTCCTCGCTCTCCGGTGTGGAGGCGCCCAAGTGCGGAATCGCAATCACATTGTCCACGCCGAGCATCTCTTCGGTGGGGAAGTCCACCACGTAAGAAGCCACTTTGCCGGACGCCAGCGCCGCTTTCATCGCCGCACTGTCCACCAAACCGGCGCGCGAGAAATTGAGAATGCGCACGCCGTCTTTCATGCCCGCAAACGCGTCGGCGTTGAGCATACCGGTGGTATCCGGTGTCAACGGCACATGAACCGAGATGTAATCACACGCGGCATAAATCTCATCCAGGCTGGTCGCATGATGAATGCTGCGGGACAATTTCCAGGCAGCATCCACCGACAAATACGGGTCATACCCATACACGTCCATGCCCAAAGCCACGGCGGCATTAGCCACCAGCACGCCAATGGCACCCAGACCGATAACGCCAAGTTTTTTGCCCAGCAGTTCCGGACCGGCATAGGCGGATTTGCCTTTTTCCACGAGTTTCGCCACCGCATCGCCCTCGCCCTGCAAAGTCTGCGCCCAGGCAACGCCATCGATGATCTTACGAGAAGACAGGAACAAGCCCGCCAACACCAGCTCTTTCACCGCGTTCGCGTTGGCACCGGGGGTGTTGAACACGACGATGCCTTTCTCGCTGCATACATCCAACGGGATGTTGTTCACGCCGGCTCCGGCACGAGCAATCGCCAGCAGCGAAGCCGGCAATTCCATGTCATGCATGGCGGCCGAACGTACCAATACGCCGGCAGCACCATCCAATTCCTCTGTTACGGTATATCCTGCGCCCAAACGGTCGGTGCCGCAGGCGGCAATTTTGTTCAGTGTGCAAATGTTCATTGACTCATTCTCCTTATATGCATAGGGAAACGCTCAGGCGTTCTCCTGCTCAAACTGTTTCATGAAGGCAACCAACGCTTCCACGCCTTCCAGCGGCATAGCGTTGTAAATGGAGGCGCGCATACCGCCCACCGAGCGATGGCCTTTCAGGTTGACGAAGCCGGCGGCCGCCGCCTCTTTCACAAATTTGGCGTCCAATTCGTCGTTGCCGGTGACAAAGGGGATGTTCATCAAGGAGCGATCCTCCGGCACGACGGTGCCGCGGAACAATTTGGAATTATCCAAATAATCATACAGCAGCGCGGCTTTTTTCTCGTTGATGGCCTGCATATTCTGCAAGCCGCCGATTTCGTCCCGCAACCACTCTAATACCAGTTTCATCATATAAATCGTGTAGCAGGGAGGGGTGTTGAACATAGAGCCGTTATCCGCATGCGTCTGATAGTTAAACATGGTCGGGGTGATATCCATCGCCTTGCCAATGAGGTCTTCGCGAATAATCACCACAGTCACGCCGGCGGGAGCCATGTTCTTCTGCGCGCCGGCATACAACACGCCGAACTTCGACACGTCAATCGGCTTAGACAAAACGCAGGAAGAAATATCCGCCACCAGCGGCACGTCGCCGGTTTCCGGCAATTCGTTGTACACCGTGCCGTAAATGGTGTTGTTCATGCAAATGTGGAAATAATCCGCATCCGGCGTGAAGGTGGCGGGGTCGAGTTTCGGTATGTAGGAGAAAGTCTTATCCTCCGAGCTGGCCACCACGTTGGCTTGCCCGTAACGAGCCGCCTCTTTATACGCCTTCTTGGCCCATTGGCCGGTAATCACATAGTCCGCCTTGCCGCTGCCGGTCATCAGGTTCATCGGCACCATCGCAAACTGGGAGGAGGCGCCGCCTTGCAAAAACAGCACTTTGTAATTGTCCGGGATCTGCATAACCTCCCGCAGCAAAGCCTCCGCGCCGTCAATAATGCTCTGGTATACCTTGGAGCGGTGAGACATCTCCATTACGGATTGCCCGGAACCTTCGTAGTCCAGCATCTCGGATGCCGCCTTAGCCAGCACGCTTTCCGGCAAAGCCGAAGGGCCGGCAGAAAAATTGTATACTCTTGCCATGTCTCATTCCTCCAAAAAGTCAAAATTGGTTCATATAGTCGGCAAAAAACACGCCCGCCACTATTTGAACATTAAAAAATATTGTAGCCCTCTAAAACGACTTTGTCAACTGTTTTGCACAAAAAAACGTATTTTTTCTTGTGCCTTTTTACCTAGACAAGCCTAGACAAGTCCTTTCAATGAAGAAGACGCTGTCCCATCGGACAGCGTCTTTCGCACGACCGTTATTTGCGGACAAACAAAATGCCCAGCGTATTCGGTCCGCAATGCGCGGAAATCGTGCAACCGGCACGCGTGACCAAAACCTCGTCAAACGACATATATTTGCACACCGCATCCCGCACCAGTTGCAGGCGTTCATCGGAGATGCCGGAATGGGTGATGAAAATACGCGTCGTGTCAATATCTTCCCGGCCTTGCAAGCGGTCGCTGACGTATTCTTCTAAACACTTTTCTAATGAGCCGCGGTATTTCTTGCCGACGGTCATGGTGCTGTTTTCGTTGTTCACCTCGATACAGGGTTTGAGTTTCAGCATGTTCGCACCCAGCATCGCCAGCGTGGAGCAACGGCCGCCTTTGTGCAAAAACTCCAGCGTATCCAACACAAAACTGGCTTCCACCCGCTTGGTGAGCGCGCGCACCTCATCCAAAATCTGCTGTATCGGCATACCGGCCGCAATGCGCTCGGCCGCGGCTATCACCACAAGCCCCATGCCGGTGGACAGATTGCCGCTGTCAATCACATACAGGCCCTCCGTCTCTTCCGCGGCGAGACGGCAGCTGTTGTGTGTCGTGGAGATGCCGGAGCCTAAATTGATATACAATACGTCGTTGCCGGCATCAATGAACGGTTGGACAAACTCTTTATATTCATCCATGTTGGTCGCCGAGGTGGTCGGCAGTATGTTTTTCTCCTTATACACGGCATAGATGTCATCGGGTTTCAAATCCACACCGTCCGCATAGGTCTTGTCTTCCAAATTTACATGCATGGGCAGAATGTGCACGTTATATTTTTTAATCAGTTGCTCGCCCAAGTCGCAGGTGCTGTCCGCACAAAGGATAATCGGTTTTGCCATATATATCGTTTCCTTTCTGTGGCCATTTGCCATTGAATGTTCACGCTAAAATATATGCTGCGGCTAACGCCGACAGCGTCATTTTATCACAGGATACCCAAAATAGCAAGAAAAATGTATCCATGTTTCGAGAAACCTCTTGTTTTTTCGACAGAACGTGCTACAATGAATATATGAAAAAACGACTGAGGAGGGATTGTCATGAGCGTGTTACAAAAAGAGCGCGATAACAAGACGGTTTTGGTGAAAAAAACGCGTCTGCAACGCAAATGGCCCCTTATCAGTTTGTGCGTCATCGCCGCCATGGCGGTGGCCATTGCCACCGTATCCATTCAATTTGTGCTCGCCAACCAACAGCACCGTCAGCACGCCGATGCCCAGTCCCAACAACTGGCCACGCTAGAACAACAACTGTCTGAACTGGAAGAGAAATTGTCCAAGCAGGAGCAGGACGCCGCTTCCCGTATCGAAGAGCAGAATAAAATCATTAAAGACCGCGAAAATAAAATCGCCAAGCAAGAGCAAACCATCAAAGATTTGAAAACGCAAATCGCCTATAAAAAAGCCCAACAAACGCCCCCTAAAAAAACGACGGCGACTGTCGTGACACCGTACACGTCCGTGTACGCCGGCGACCTTGCCGGGAAAAAGCTCGTGGCGCTCACCTTCGATGACGGCCCAGGCCCTTACACCGCTCGCTTGTTGGATGCTATGAAAGCGCGTGGCGTACGGGCTACTTTTTTTGTGCTCGGCAGTCGGGTGTCAAAATACCCCGACCTCATTAAGCGGATGGAAGCCGAGGGGCACGTCGTCGGCAACCACACCCAAAACCACAAAAACCTCGCGCGGCTCTCCGCCACCGGCGTGAAAAACGAAATAGAAACGTGCGCCAAAAAGGTGGAACAACTCATCGGCCACAAGCCCGTCGTTCTGCGTTGTCCCGGTGGCAGTTGCAACAGCACTGTCAAAGCGTATGCCAAATCCGCCGGTCTGCCCATTCTCTATTGGGACGTGGACACGCGAGATTGGGAAAGCCGCAACGTCAACGCCATATTGCGCAAAAGTTTTCAGGGCAACAACCGCATTCAGGATGGCTCGGTGGTGCTTATGCACGATATCTATTCCACCTCGGTGGATGCCGCCATACAAATGATGGATCGTCTTATCAAAGAAGGGTATTCTTTCGTAACCGTTCCGGAGCTGTTATCCGCACGCTACGGCGGCGGCGAAGGCGGGAAAGTATATTAAACCCGCCACTCGGCATCCATTCCACGCACACTTCGCATATCCCCGGCGGCGGAAAAACAGAAATTTGTTTTTCCGCCGCTGTTTATTATTGACAAACCTCTCACCCTTGAGTATAATAAACAAGCATCCACGGAGAGTTGTCCGAGTGGTCGAAGGTGCAGCACTCGAAATGCTGTGTACGAAAGTACCTAGGGTTCGAATCCCTAACTCTCCGCCAAAGAACAAGGGCGCCTTAAAAGGCGTCCTTGTTCTTTTGTACAAGCAACACATGAGAACCCTCGCATCCCAAAGGGGAGCACAGGTTTTGCGTGTGCAAAGTGATAACCTTTGCCCAACCAATACGCAAAACCGGGGTTCAGAATCGCTAACTCTCCGCCAAAAGCGGCGTGAAAACGATTTGTTTTCACGCCGCTTTTTCTGCCCGACCAACAACCCAACCGCCGCCTTGCGGATACACAAAGCCTTTCGACGCTCTTTTCTATCGGCAACCACCGCCACCTCAGGAAATAAAAACGAATTTTTTTCGAAGGGTTGAATAAACGAGAGAAATGTGCTATTATTGATTGATGTCGTAAAAATACGAAGGAGGGAGAAATATATGAGCACGTATCGCTGGCACGCTGACAGCCTTTTACACGTCACCGCCCTGCCCGCCGCGGTCGCCGACCGCTTGCTTGTGGCTACGCCGGAACAGTTGCGCGTGCTTGTATGGTTCTCCGCCCATACAGCGAATTTTGACGCTGCAGCTTGTGCCGCCGCGCTGAAAATGCCGGCAGACGCCTGTCAATCCTGCCTGCGTTTCTGGGTAGAACAAAACGTCCTCGTAAACGTCGAGGAGAGCGCCGTCGCGCCATCCGTATCCTCGGCCGGCACAGCCATCCCCCGCCCCACACCCGTAAAGCCGCGGGCGCAAGAGGTGCTGCGTTATCAGAAACAGCACCCGGATTTTGCCGCTTTTGTAGAGGCGGCCTCCGCCCGCTTGGGCAAAGCCATCGGGCACGGCGACACGGCCACGTTGTTATATTTGCTGGATACCGTGGGCCTGCCCCAAGAGGTTATCTTGCTGGAAATCGCCTATGCCGTATCCATCGGAAAAGGCAATATGCGGTATATTGAAAAACTGGCTCTCGACTGGGCAGACAAAGAACTCACCGCTCTGCCGGATGTCGACCGCCACATCCAATATCTTGAACGCTGTCATCGGGCGGCGGAGAGAATTCAACAACTGTTCCTTCTGCCCCGTGCGCTCAATGTGTCCCAAGCGGAGATGTGCGCCAAATGGCTGGACGACTGGCACTTCACCGAACCCATGTTGAAAGCCGCCTATGACATCACCATAGAAAACACAGGGAAATTCTCCCCTGTATACATGGACGGCATTCTCAAACGCTGGCAAGCCGAGGACATCCACACGCTGGATAAAATCACCCGCCCACCGGCGAAGAAGAAATCTGCCGCCGCAACCAATCCGGAGCAAAGCAGTCTGGATATCGACTCGTTCGACCAGGCGCTCCAACGGTATCGCCCGCAATTCGGGAAAAAGAACTAACACAGGAGGAAATAAGCCATGGCCTACGCACCACAGGTGGTCCAAGCCGCGCGGGAGCGGCTGGAACAACGGCGGCAAACCGCCGATAGCCAGGCGGCCGCATTGCAAGAAAAACTGTGCGCTCGCATCCCCCGCCTGCTGGATATTCAACGCGAACTGACCACCGCCCTGCCCGCCATCACACGCATCATATTACAAGGCGGAGATGCGGCGCAAATCGAAGAAATACAACAAAACAATCTGGCCTTACAACAGGAAATGGCGGACATTCTCCATCGTGCCGGTTTTCAAATGGACAACTTCGAGCCGCAATACACCTGCCCGAAGTGCAAAGACACCGGATATGAAAACGGCAAACTCTGCTGCTGCTATCGGCAGTTGTTGCAAGAGGAGGCTTGCCGCCATCTGTCCAGCCTTTCCGCCGTCAAACTAACCGATTTCGACAGTTTGAATATGGCATACTATGAAGAGACCGTTGACAAACGCCTGGGGGTATCCCCGCGGCAACACATGCAGGACATCATCACCTATTGCAAAGAATATGCACACAATTTCTCTTTGTCCAACGACAGCCTGCTGCTGCAAGGGGCCACCGGCATTGGAAAAACGCACCTCGCGCTGGCTATCGCCCGCGTCGTGACCGAAAAAGGCTTCAGCGTTGTGTACGGCTCGATGCTGCCGCTTCTGCGCCAACTGGAAAACGAACAATTTGGACGCAGCGAAGGAGACAGCATGGCGCATCTGACCACCTGCGATTTGTTGGTGCTGGACGATTTGGGCATGGAGTTTGATACCGCCTTTTCTCGCTCATGCATCTACAACGTGCTCAACGCACGCCTGCTGGAAGGGCGCCCGACCATCATCAGTACCAACCTCAGCGCTGCCGCATTACAGGAAAAATACGGCGACCAGATTACCAGCCGTATCGTCGGCGGATTTGTGCCGCTTTTATGCGTCGGCAAGGATATACGCCAGATTATGCGCCGCCGCTCCATGGGTTGATTTGCAAACCGTTTGATTACAATAACCTCACACTACATACTAGGAGGAACGAACTATGGCAAAATTATGTATGGGCTGTATGAACCCCCTGCCGGAAGACGGTGACACCTGTCCCGTTTGTGGCTATTCCCCTGCCAACCGCAACCCCGACCATTGCTTGCCCGCCGGCGTTGTGTTGCAAGAACACTATATTGTCGGACGGCAGTTGAGCGAGAGCAGCGATAGCCTGTTGTATATTGGCTATGACCGGCAACTCAAAGAGCCCTGCTTCATACAAGAGTTCTATCCCGACACGCTGTGCCGGCGAGAATTAAACAGCTCCGTGGTGCCGCTGACCGGGTGTGAGCGCCTGTTCGGCGAATACGCGGACGAATTCCGCACGCTTATGCGTGCCCTCGCCCGCATGCGCGAGCTGCCCGCTATCATCCCGGTGTATGATATTTTCGAGGAAAACGGCACCCTTTATGCGGTGAGCGATTATTTCCAGGGCACCACCCTGACAAAGAAACTGAAATCCATCGGCGGTCGTATGCCTTGGAGCGAAGCGCGCCCCTTGTTTATGTCCTTGATGGGCAGTCTCACCCGACTGCACGATACCGGAGTGCGCCATTTGGCCATCTGCCCCGATAACATTCTCATCGGCGCCGACGGCAAACCCCATCTGCGCGGATTCTCCATCCCCGCCTGCCGACAGGCCGGCCGGGATATCACCCCGGCACTCAAAGCGGGGTATGCGGCACCGGAACAATATACGGCAGACGCCGAACTTACCGATGCCACCGACGTGTATGGCATTGCGGCCACCATTTTCCGCACCGTCACCGGCAACGAACCCCCCGCCGGAAACAAACGAGCTAAAAATTCCGACGATTTGTTTATGTCTGCCGACGTGGCGGA
>JAFPCP010000075.1 GCA_017423825.1 Clostridia bacterium
ACATTGAAAACGCCCCGTTCCGCACCAGGTTTGACCATATTTTCGAAGAGATGCAGGGCACGTCGGCCATCGGCTGCATCAGCGACACGGACCCGCAACCGATGCTCATTCGGTCTCACCTGGGAACGTACGCCATCAGCACGATAGGCCTGATTAACAACGCGGACGCATTGATAGACACCTATTTGAGCGCGAGCGGCGGGCACTTTGACGCTATGACCGGCGGCAAGGTGAATGCCACCGAATTGGTGGCCGCCCTCATCGACCAAAAACCGGATTTCGTGCAAGGGATTCAGTTTGTGCAAGAGGTGGTCGAGGGAACGGTGTCGATTTTGATTCTGCGGGACGACGGCTCGCTGCTCGCGGCGCGCGACCGCCTGGGGCGCCTGCCGGTGCAGATTGGCAAACGCGCGGATGGGTATTGTGTGTCGTTTGAATCGTTTGCGTATATGAAACTCGGCTTTGAAGAAGAAAAGGAACTCGGCCCGGGTGAGATTGTGGAACTGACGGTGGACGGCATGCGGCAGTTAGCCCCGCCCGGCAAAGAGATGCGTATGTGCGCGTTTTTGTGGAGTTATTATGGCTATCCCACCTCTACCTACGAGGGCGTAAACGTGGAAATGATGCGCTATCGCAATGGCGAGATTATGGCGCAAAACGATGCGGCCGCCGGTTTGGCGGAGGACGTGGATTACGTCGGCGGCGTGCCGGATTCCGGAACCCCCCACGCCATTGGCTATGCCAACAAAAGCCACGCCTCGTTTGCGCGCGCGTTCATCAAGTACACCCCGACCTGGGCGCGCAGCTTCACTCCCGCGCGCCAAAGCGAACGCAGCCGGGTGGCGAAGATGAAACAAATCCCGGTGCACGATTTGATAAAAGGGAAGAATCTCTTGTTTGTGGACGACTCCATCGTGCGGGGCACACAGCTGAAAGAAACGGTGGATTTCCTGTATGAAAACGGCGCCAAAGCGGTGCACATGCGTTCCGCCTGCCCGCCGATTATGTACGGGTGCAAATACCTCAACTTTTCCCGTGCCACCGACGACATGGAATTGTTAGCCCGCCGGGTGATTATGGATTTAGAGGGAGAAGAAGGGTTTGCCCACTTGGAGGAATACAGCGACTCGGCCACCGAGCGCGGACAAAAATTGCGCGCGGCGATTTGCGAGCGGTTTCACTTCACCTCGCTGGAATTCCAGTCGTTGGAAGGCGTGATAGAATCCATCGGATTGCCCGCTTGTCAATTATGCACATATTGCTGGAACGGAAAGGAATAACGGTATGAATAAACAATCTCACTCTGCGAGTTATGCGGCTGCCGGCGTGGACATCACCGCCGGATATAAAGCTGTGGAATTAATGAAAAAGCATATTCAACGCACCAAAAACGAGGGATGTCTGGACGACGTGGGCGGTTTTGGCGGCTGCTTTGGTCTAGACTTGACCGGCATGACCCAGCCGGTGCTGGTATCCGGCACCGACGGTTGCGGCACCAAGGTGAAACTGGCCATTTTGATGGACAAGCACGACACCATCGGCATTGATGCGGTGGCGATGTGCGTCAACGATATCATCTGCTGCGGGGCGAAACCGCTGTTTTTCTTGGATTACATTGCCTGCGGCAAGAACGTCCCGGAAAAGATTGCTGAGATTGTCAGCGGCGTAGCCGAGGGCTGTGTGCAGTCCGGCGCGGCGCTCATCGGCGGCGAGACCGCCGAGCACCCCGGCCTGATGCCGGAAGAGGATTACGACCTTGCGGGCTATTGCACCGGCATCGTGGACAAGGCGAGCATTATCGACAACACCACCATGCGCGAGGGAGACGTTGTGCTGGCGCTTCCCTCCACCGGCATCCATTCCAATGGCTTTTCTTTGTGCCGCAAGGTGTTTGACATCGACAATAACAACCCCGAATTGTACGTCCCGCGCGAAGAACTCGGCGGCAAGACCATCGCCGAGGCGTTGCTGACCCCCACCCGTATCTACGTCAAAGCGGTGTTGGCCTTGCTCGAAAAGGTCAAGGTCAAGGGCATCTCCCACATCACCGGCGGTGGGTTTTATGAAAACATTCCGCGCAGCATCCCGGACGGTTTGGGCGCTAAGATTGATAAATCCGCGGTGCGTGTGCTACCTATTTTCGATGTGATTGCCAAGTGGGGCAACATTCCGGAGCGCGACATGTACAACACCTATAACATGGGCGTGGGTATGAGCATTGTGGTCGCGAAAGAAGACGTGGATGCAGCGCTGGCGATTCTGCGCGAGCAGGGCGAAGATGCCTATTGCATCGGCGAGATTGTCCGCTCGGACGAAAAGGTGATTTTATGAGCGCCGCGCGTATAGCGGTGCTGGTTTCCGGCGGTGGCACCAATCTGCAAGCGTTGATTGATGCGCAGCAACAGGGCCTGCTTTCGAGCGGACAGATTGTGCTGGTGATTTCCAATAAGGCGGACGCCTATGCGCTGGAACGCGCGAACAAAGCCGGCATCCCCGGCGTGGTGATCACCAAGAAGGACTGCGGCGGCGACCAGGTGGCTTTTGAAGAGACGATTTTGGCGCAGTTGGCGGCGTGTGAGATTGACCTCATTGTGCTGGCGGGCTTTATGTCCATTTTGAGCCAGCGCTTCACCGACGCGTATCCCAAACGCATCCTGAACGTGCATCCGTCGCTCATTCCGGCGTTTTGCGGCGCGGGCTTTTACGGTTTGCGGGTGCATGAGGCGGCCTTGGCCAAAGGGGTTAAGGTCACCGGCGCGACCGTCCACTTTGTTAATGAGATACCGGACGGCGGCGAGATTATCTTGCAAAAAGCGGTGGAGGTGCAGGCCGGGGACACTCCGGAGACCCTGCAACGCCGCGTTATGGAACAGGCGGAATGGCTCATTCTGCCGGAGGCTGTGGAAATGGTCAGCGAAAAGCTGATGCAGCAATTGTAAAAACAAGAGAATGTGAGGGTGAAAGGTATGAAAGTTTCCACCATTGAAAAGGAACTCAACTCTCTGGCTTATCACGGCAGAGGTATTGTGATCGGCAAATCGGCGGACGGCCAAAAGGCGGTCACCGCCTACTTTATCATGGGGCGCAGTGTCAACAGCCGCAACCGTGTGTTTGTGGCAGAGGGCGACGCGATGCGCACCAAGGCTTTTGACGAGTCCAAGATGGTGGACCCCCATCTCATCATTTACTACCCGGTGCGGGTGCTCGGCAACAAGACGATTGTTACCAACGGCGACCAGACCGACACCATTTATGAGCTGATGGACAAGCAAATGACCTTTGAACAGGCTCTGCGCACACGGGAGTTTGAGGACGACAAACCCAACTTCACCCCCCGCATCTCCGGCATCATTCATCGGGAGAATGGCGACATGAATTTTGCCATGTCCATTTTGAAAAGTGCTGAGGGGGACGACAGCTCCTGTGAGCGATTCACCTATGCCTATTCGAACCCCCTGCCGGGCAAGGCGAAATTCATCCACACCTACAACGGTGACGGAGATCCGCTCCCCTCGTTTGAAGGAGAGCCTAAGACTTTGGAACTGCCGGCGGTGGATATTGATACGCTCACCGATTTGATTTGGAAAAATCTAAACGAGGACAATAAGGTGTCCTTGTTTGTGCGCTATATTGACATTGCTACTGGCGACACCGAAACCCGCATTGTCAACAAGAATGTATAAGGAGTGTCATCTGATGAAAGAGTTTGAACTGAAATACGGTTGCAACCCCAACCAAAAGCCGGCGCGTATTTTTATGGAAGACGGTACGGAATTGCCGATTAAAATCCTGTCCGGTCGGCCGGGATACATTAACTTTTTGGATGCCTTTAACGCCTGGCAATTGGTGAAAGAATTGAAAGAGGCGCTTGGCTTGCCGGCCGTGACCTCGTTCAAGCATGTCAGCCCGACGTCGGCGGCGGTGGGCGTGCCGTTGTCGGATACGTTGAAAACGGCTTGCTTCGTAGATGACATCGAGGGGCTGGACGCGTCGCCTTTGGCTTGTGCGTATGCTCGCGCCCGCGGCACCGACCGCATGTGTTCGTTTGGCGACTGGGTGGCGCTGTCGGACGTGTGCGACGTGACCACCGCGCAAATGATCAAACGTGAGGTGTCGGACGGCATCATCGCCCCCGGCTATGAGCCGGAGGCGTTGGAAATTCTGAAAACCAAACGCAAAGGCAATTATAATATCGTGGAAATCGATCCCGCATATGTTCCGCAAGCCATTGAGCGCAAACAAGTATACGGCATCACCTTTGAGCAGGGCCGCAACGAATTCAAGATCAACCGAGAATTGTTGCAGACGATCGTGACCGCGAACAAGGACTTGCCGGACAGCGCGGTGCGTGATCTGATTATCGCGCTCATCACGCTGAAATACACTCAGTCCAACTCGGTGTGTTATGCGGTGGACGGGCAGGCTATCGGCGTGGGCGCCGGACAACAGAGCCGTATTCACTGCACCCGATTGGCTGGGACAAAGGCGGACACATGGTTCTTGCGCCAGCATGAGAAGGTGTTGAATCTGCCGTTCCGTGCGGATTTGGGGCGTCCCGATCGCGATAACGTGATTGATGGGTACATCAACCAAAACGAAGAGGATGTCTGTGCCGACGGTAACTGGCAGAAATATTTTACCGAGCAACCGGCGCCGTTTACGCCCGCAGAACAGCGTGCGTATCTGGATAGCATTGACGGGGTGGCGCTCGGCTCCGACGCCTTCTTCCCGTTTAGCGATAACATTGAGCGCGCCAAGAAAAGCGGTGTGAAATACATTGCTGAGCCGGGCGGCTCGATTCGCGATGACGCGGTTATTGAATGTTGTGACAAACACGGTATGACCTTGTGCTTCACCGGTATGCGGTTGTTCCATCATTAAGAGGAAAGGAGCCCCCCATGAAGATATTGGTTGTGGGTGGCGGCGGTCGCGAACACGCCATCATCAAAAAAATAAAAGAAAATCCGGCGGTTTCTGAAATTTTCGCCCTGCCGGGGAATGCCGGCATGGCCGCCGACGCCACCTGCGTGGACATCGGCGCCAAGGACATCCCCGCTATCGTGGATTTTGCGGTAGCTAACGCGGTTGATTATGCGGTGGTAGCGCCGGATGATCCGCTTGTGTTGGGTTGTGTGGACGCTTTGGAGGAAAAGGGGATTGCTTGCTTTGGCCCCCGCGCAAATGCCGCCATCATTGAGGGCAGCAAAGTGTTTTCCAAAAACCTGATGCAGAAATACGGTATCCCCACGGCGGCGTATGCTGTGTTTACGGACATGCAGGACGCGTTGGCGTATTTAGACACCGCGCCGATTCCTACCGTTATCAAAGCGGACGGATTGGCGCTCGGCAAAGGGGTTATCATTGCCCAAACGCGCGACGAGGCCAAAGAGGCTGTGCGTTCCATGATGCAGGATAAAGTGTTCGGCAAAAGCGGTGACAGCGTGGTCGTGGAAGAGTTTTTGACCGGGCCGGAGGTGTCGGTGCTGGCTTTCACAGACGGCAACACCGTCGTGCCAATGGTGTCTTCTATGGACCATAAGCGTGCGGGAGATAACGACACCGGGCTTAACACCGGCGGCATGGGCACGGTGGCCCCGAACCCATATTACACCCCGGCGGTGGCGGCACAGTGCATGCAGGAGATTTTCCTGCCCACCATGCAGGCTATGAATGCCGAAGGGCGCACCTTTAAGGGGTGCTTGTATTTCGGCCTGATGCTCACTCCCGATGGCCCGAAGGTGATTGAATATAACTGCCGCTTTGGCGATCCGGAAACCCAGGTGGTGCTGCCGTTGTTGGAGAGCGATCTGCTTACGGTGATGCAGGCGGTCAGCGCCGGCCGGTTGGCGGAGACACCGGTGCGGTTTAGCGATAAACACGCTTGCTGTGTGATTATGGCATCCGCTGGCTATCCCACGGCATATGAAAAAGGATATCCGATAACCATCCCGGCCGACATCGCGGACAACGTGTATGTGGCGGGCGCGGCGCAGAAGGATGGTCAGTTGGTGACAGCGGGCGGCCGTGTGCTGGGTGCGACGGCTGTGGCAGACACGTTGGCGGACGCAGTGCGTGACGCCTATGGATTGGTAGAACAGATTGCATTTGACAATGCGTATTATCGCCGGGATATCGGCGCGCGCGCTTTGTGGGCAGAGGAGGACTGACATGGTATACCGTGTATATGTAGAAAAAAAGCCGGGCCTAGATAATGAAGCGCGTGCGTTGCTCAGCGATGCGCGTGCGTTACTCGGCATCCAGGCGTTGGAGCGCGTGCGCGTGCTCAATCGCTATGATGCAGAGGAAATCACCGCGGAGCTGTTTGACTATGCGATCAAGACGGTGTTTTCCGAGCCGCAGTTGGACATTGCTACCGAAACGGTCGATTTGGACGGCGCGACGGTGTTCGCGGTGGAATATCTGCCCGGTCAATTTGACCAGCGGGCGGATTCTGCGGCGCAATGCATTCAAATCATTTCGCAGGGCGAGCGTCCGGTGGTGCGCACCGCCAAGGTGTACGCCCTGTACGGCGCTTTAAGCGATGCGGACGTTGCCGAGATTAAGAAATACGTCATAAACCCCGTGGAAGCACGCGAAGCGGCGTTGGATAAGCCGGACACCTTGCAGGCGCAGTTTGATATACCAACGCAGGTGCGCACGCTCGATGGGTTTACCGCGCTGGACCGCACCGGCTTGGAAGGGTTTATCAAAGAGTACGGCCTGGCGATGGATATTGATGACATTCTTTTCTGTCAGGCGTATTTCCGCGAGGAAGGGCGCGAGCCGACCATTACGGAAATCCGCATGATTGACACCTATTGGTCGGACCATTGCCGGCACACCACGTTCCAGACCATCATCGACGACGTGCGGTTTGAGGATGCTTTGTTGCAAAAGGCATACGAAGATTATTTAGCGGTGCGGCAGGAACTTGGCCGTACAAAACCGATTTGTCTGATGGATTTGGCGACGATTGCGGTCAAACACCTGAAAAAGAACGGCAAACTCGATAAACTGGACGAATCCGAAGAAATCAACGCTTGCACGGTGAAAATCACCGTCGAGGTAGACGGCGAGCCGCAACCGTGGCTGCTTTTGTTTAAGAACGAAACCCACAACCACCCGACGGAAATCGAACCGTTTGGTGGCGCGGCGACCTGTATCGGCGGCGCTATCCGCGACCCGCTGTCCGGTCGTTCGTACGTGTATGGTGCTATGCGCGTGACCGGCGCCGCCAACCCCTTGAAGCCGGTCAGCGAAACCATTCCCGGGAAATTGCCGCAGCGCAAACTGGTGACCACGGCGGCCGCCGGCTACGCGTCTTACGGCAACCAAATTGGGTTGGCGACCGGCATCGTGGACGAGATTTACCACGACGGCTATGCCGCCAAGCGCATGGAAATCGGCGCGGTGATTGCTGCCGCCCCGGCGGAAAACGTGCGCCGTGAAACCCCGGCCCCCGGGGACGTGGTGGTGTTGCTGGGTGGCAGCACCGGCCGCGACGGCATCGGCGGTGCCACCGGCTCTTCTAAGGCGCACAACGCGCAGTCGGTGGAAACCTGTGGCGCCGAGGTGCAAAAGGGCAACGCACCGGAAGAGCGCAAACTGCAACGTTTGTTCCGCAACGGCGAGGCGTGCCGCATGATTAAGCGGTGTAACGATTTCGGCGCCGGCGGTGTATCGGTGGCTATCGGCGAATTGGCGGATGGCTTGACCATTAACCTCAACGCGGTGCCAAAGAAATACGAAGGATTGGACGGCACCGAGCTGGCCATCAGCGAATCGCAAGAGCGTATGGCGGTGGTGATTGAGCCGGAGAACGTCGAGCGCTTTTTGGCCTTGGCGGATAAGGAAAATCTGCAAGCCTGCCCGGTGGCGACGGTTACGGCTGAGCCGCGGCTGGTGATGCATTGGAACGATAAAGTCATCGTGGATATCAGCCGTGAATTTTTGAATTCCAATGGCGCAGAAAAACATATTACGGTGGCGCCGGCCGCCGCGGGGTACACGCAAAAGGCGGTGGCCGGCGGCTTCGCGGAGAATTATCGCGCGCTGGCGGCCGACCTGAACATTTGCTCCAAGCGCGGCTTGTCCGAGCGGTTTGACTCCACCATCGGCGCCGGAACGGTGCTCATGCCGTTTGGCGGCAAATACCAGCAAACCCCCATCCAGGCGATGGTGCAAAAGATTTCGGTGGAGAAACAACACACCGACGACTGCTCGTTTATGTCTTGGGGCTACAACCCCTTTATCACCGAGCAAAGCCCCTACCACGGCGCCTATCTGGCGGTGGTGGAATCGGTATGTAAACTGGTGGCTACCGGCGCCTCGTTTGAGGATGTGTATTTAACCTTCCAGGAATACTTCGAGCGTCTGGGCCGTGACAGTCGCCGGTGGGGCAAGCCGTTGGCGGCGTTGCTCGGCGCGTTTAAGGCGCAGATGGAATTGGGCATCGGCTCTATCGGTGGCAAAGACTCTATGAGCGGTTCGTTTGAGGACTTGGATGTGCCGCCGACGCTGGTGAGTTTTGCCGTCACCACCGGTAAGGTGGACCAGGTGGTGTCCCCTGAATTTAAGGGGGCCGGCCATCGGGTGGTGTGTTTGCGTCCGTCGTACGATGCGAACGGTTTGCCGAATACGGAATCGCTTCTGGATACCTTCAAGACGGTGACGCGGTTGCTTCGTTCCGGACAGGCGGTTGCGTGCTATACGCTCGGCTTGGGTGGTGTTGCCGAAGCGGTGCTGAAAATGAGCCTCGGCAACCGCATCGGTTTGCGGTATGACGATGAAGTGGCTCCGCAAACGTTGTTCGAATACGGATACGGCGCCTTTGTGCTGGAACTGGCTGAGGATGTCGCAGTCGGCGACACGGTGGGCGAGACTACGGACGACGGCTGCTTGACGCTGGGCGACGAGTGCGTGGCGCTGGATGCGTTGCAGGCGCTGTATGAAAATAAACTGGAAAGCGTCTACACCTGCAACATTCCGGAAAAGGCGCAACCGATGGAAACCTTCTCGTATGCCTTTGACGGCACCCGTGCCGCTCCGGCGATTAAAGTGGCAAAGCCGAAGGTGTTGATTCCCGCTTTCCCCGGCACTAACTGCGAATACGACTCCACCAAAGCGGTGCGTGACGCCGGTGCCGAGCCGGAGATTCTGGTGATTAACAACCGCACCGCCGCCGGCATTCAGGCGAGTGTGGAGCGGTTTGCGAAACAGTTGAAGACCGCGCAGATGGTGTTTATTCCGGGCGGTTTCTCCGGCGGCGATGAGCCGGATGGAAGCGGTAAGTTCATCACCGCCTTCTTCCGCAACGCCGCGGTTAAGGAAGGTGTCACCGAACTGTTAGAACAGCGGGATGGTCTGATGTGCGGCATTTGCAACGGCTTCCAGGCGCTTATCAAACTGGGCCTCGTGCCGTACGGCAAAATCATCGACACGGATGAGAATTGCCCGACCTTGACCTACAACACGATTGGACGTCACCAGTCTCGGATTGTGCGCACACGTGTGGCTTCCAACAAATCGCCTTGGTTGGCGTTGACAGAGGTTGGCGACGTGTATACCGTGCCGATTTCGCATGGCGAGGGCCGGTTCCTGGCGAGCGAAGAATTGATTCGCCAGTTGGCGGCGAACGGACAAATCGCCACCCAGTATGTGGACGCCTCCGGCTGTGCCACAGCGGCTGTGCAGTATAATCCGAACGATTCGATGTATGCTATTGAGGGCATCACCTCTCCGGATGGACGCGTGTTTGGTAAAATGGGACACAGCGAGCGTATCGGCGATGGGTTGTATCGAAACGTCCCCGGCAATTATGACATCCGCATGTTTGAAGCGGCGGTCCGCTATTTCAAATAAACAGGAGGGAAAACGATGGCTTGTAAAACCGATATTGAAATTGCACAGGCGTGTGTGATGCGCCCGATTCAAGAGATTGCCGCGCATATTGATGACAAATATGTCGAGCAATACGGCAAATACAAAGCGAAAATCGATTTATCCTTATTGGAGGAAACGGACCGTCCGGACGGCAAACTGATTTTGGTGACGGCGATTACCCCCACCCC
>JAFPCP010000076.1 GCA_017423825.1 Clostridia bacterium
TCTGCCGCGACAGCGGCGGCTTGCGCATCTTCGTCAGCCTCTTGTGCCGCAGCCAATACCGCACTTTCCACCGGCAACAATTGCTCCAACATACCGTCTACCCGCGCGGCATCTTTCGTTGCTTGATTGGCAAGCGTTTCTATCTGCGTCACCCGCCGGTCCATGTTCTCTTCCATTTGCTCAAATTCGCTCTTGGAAACAGGCACCGCCGCCGTCGCCCGAACAGCCGACTCCACCTCAAACACCATGACCGCACTCTTTTTGACCTCGCCCTGCGCGCCAACCGCGCGTATGGTGGCCCATAAATACCCCGGCAACTGCGTATGTTGACTCAGCACGTTCCAAGTCAGCACCAGTCCCTCCTCGGTCATCTCCTGACTTAGATACGCTATGTCCGTCGGATTTGTGCAATCCACCTCGACGTTTCTTTCGGTCGCCGTCTCTTTTTGGGACGTCACCGACCGCGTAGCGTTGGTTTCGCCCAAGGTTTCCCTTTCATCCTCCGTGATGGTCTGCACCTGCTTTTCGCTGGTGGTTGTCACCGTAGACACGTCAAACTGCATGTCCAAATGAAACGTCCAACCGACATAGGTGATCGCATCCTCTCCGGTAAGCAAAAATCGGCGTTGTTCGCTTTCATGTTCCCCCACATAAGCGATCCGTTTTTCCTCCTGAGGAATGTGCGCCACCCAGTCTTTCACTTTGATCACATTATCTCTCCTTTCCTTCCGCCAGCCAAGTCCGCAACCGCGCAACCGCCTGCTCCGGGGACACCTTTTCTTGCGAAAAGTGCCGCAAACGCGGCCGATCATCTCCCGCCGATTGCACGCCGCAGACCGACTCACCCTCTATCGGGTTCGGCAGATCGTTTTTTGTATGCAACATCCTCTCACCTCTGTACACCTATATGAAAAAGCAGCCGCTTGTTTGACCAAGCGACTGCTTTTTTCTGGGTACAATTCTATTGTATACGAACATTTGTTCTTTGTCAAGAGGAGATATACATTTTCCCTTTGCGGCATATGCCTATAAAAAAGGGGGGTGAGACATCTGCAAGCGGTTTTATATCTGCGCAAGAGCCGAGCGGACGATCCACACGAATTGCCACAAGACACCTTGCGCCGCCACGAAGAGTCGCTGCGTGCCCTTGCCGAGCGGGAAAACATCACTCTATGCGGCGTATACCGAGAAATTGCATCCGGCGACCGACTCGCGGGACGTTACGAAATGCAACAGCTGTTAGCCGATTGCGAGAGCGGCACGTTCCAAGCGGTGTTGTGTATGGATATTGATCGGCTGGGACGCGGATCCATGGCCGAGCAAGGCTATATCCTTGACACGTTCAAGCGGGCGGGTATCCGTTTGATTACCCCGCGAAAAACCTTCGACCTCAACGATGACCTGGACGAGACCTATTCGGAATTTGAGAGTTTTATCGCGCGCCAAGAATTGAAGGCAATTAAGAGGCGGTTACAGCGTGGGATACACAAAACCACCATCGAAGGCGGCTTTGTATCGGTGCCGCCTTACGGATACAGGCGCGCTACCGTCGAGGGGCATCCCTCCTTGGCGCCGGAGCCTCTAGAAGCCGAGGCAGTACGGCTGATATTTCACCTATACACAACCGGCTCGGGCGGGTGCCAACAGATTGCCGACACGTTGCATGACATGGGATACCTCCCTCGACAGGCAGCGCGGTTCGGACGCACGACCATATTAGACATTCTGCGCAACCCGGTGTATGCAGGACGCGTGGTACGCCGACCGGCAAATGGACGCACATCGGTGGATTGCCTTGGTCTGCATCCACCTCTCGTCAGCGAAGCGGTGTTCGCCCAGGCGCAGGATATACGCCAACGGCGGGGACATCCGCCGACCGCACCGAGAACGCTGCAAAACCCACTTGCCGGCATTGTCTTTTGCGGGATTTGCGGCAACAAACTGCAACGCCTGCCCCCCAGCCCCACGCGACGACAAGAATCCCTTGCCTGTCCCAAGCGAGGATGCAACACCTCGGTGGCTTTATGGCGGGTGCTAAACGCCCTGCAAGACGCCTTGTTGGAAAAGTTGCCCGCCACCATTTTGCCGTCGGATGCAGTAGAACAGCCAACACAAACCCAACGACAAAAGCAGGTGCAGGAACAACGACAGCGCCTGTTTTCTCTTGTTGAGCAAGGCGTTTACACGCCCGAAGAATATCGCACGCGCCGACAAGCGTTGGAGCAACAGGCCGCCAAGCTCACGCCGTCACCCCACACCCCGCCATCTATATCCGACACGGCCACTCTTATTAAAACCGCGAGCCCCGCGCGGCAAAACCAACTCTTCAAACTCTTTTTTGAGCAGATACTTTATCGCAAGCAGGCGGGTTGGCCGCCCGACCGGTTTGAACTGGACGTATATTGGCGATGAAAACGACGCACCA
>JAFPCP010000077.1 GCA_017423825.1 Clostridia bacterium
ACGCGCCCAGGGGAGGTCGTTGCCGATGACGCCCAGACGGCTCAAATCGCCGTCAATATAGGCTTCAATGAGGGCGGTGGTGTTGTCATCGAGTTTTTCGCCGTAGCGGTTGATAACTTTAATACCATTATCATAGAAGGGGTTGTGTGACGCCGTAATCATGATACCGCAATCGAAGGCGTCCTGACGCGTGACGTAGGACACACTGGGTGTGGTGGTGACGTGCAGCATGTACACGTCCGCACCGGAGGCGGTGATACCCGCCGCGATGGAATATTCGAGCATGTAACTGGAACGGCGGGTGTCTTTACCGATGACGATGCGCGGGCGATAGCCGGCGTTTTGGCATCCGGACAGGGCTGAGGCGTAAAACCAACCCAAAAAGCGGCCCACTTTATAGGCTTGCATGGACGTGAGGTTGAGGTTGGCCTCTCCGCGGAATCCGTCCGTGCCGAAGTATTTGTTTTTGACAGGTTCGCCGTTCTTTTGGCGGTTGATGATTATCTTATCATATAACAATTCATCTGAGGAGACGTTAAACAGTTCGCAGATTTGCAACACTTTGTCAATCTGCGGCAAAGCTTGGTCTATTTCCCATTTAGAAACAGACTGCCGGGATACGGATAACTTTTCAGCCAGAGTTTCTTGTGACATATTCGCTGTGGTGCGAAGATGGGCAATTTTTTCACCTATTGTCATACATTTCTCCTTTGAACAGCTTTTTTTCATCGTATGCAGCCGATGGTTTAATAATACATCAACATATAGATATATACAAGCAACAAATCGTTGAAATTTTAGCAACTTTTAGTTGCTAAAATTGGATTTTTTCACAAACAAGAGGGCGTTTCACCCCGAAAAGCACAATTTTAGCAATTTTTATTAACATTTTGCGACAAAACAGTGTTTTGCTTTTTGCGTTTGAAAAGAAAGAATGCAACAAAACAACGGGGTGATTATACAGCAGGAACAGATGCGTGGCATCCGGTTTTGAAAAAGAAAAAAGACGGTTGCTGATGCAACCGTCTTTTTGATGGAGCTGCTAACCAGATTTGAACTGGTGACCTCATCCTTACCAAGGATGCGCTCTACCAACTGAGCTATAGCAGCATATGGCGACCCGGAACGGGCTCGAACCGTCGACCTCTAGCGTGACAGGCTAGCGTTCTAACCAGCTGAACTACCGGGCCATAGTGTTGTCGTGACAACGTGTTACATTATACTGGATGGATTTTGTTTTGTCAACAGTTTTTTTGCTTTTAAGCTATTTTTTATTGTGCGGCAAGAAAAAGGAAAAGTCAGCACTGGGTAGCGGGAAAAACCGCCATCGGCCGACTTTTTTCATTGCATATTGAATTGGAATGTGGTACACTTTATTTGTTGCGCACACCGGTGCGTAGTTCTTTCACCCCGATGTATAACAAGCCGATGCCGAACAGCCGCCGCAGCAGGTCGGTGTTTATGCCGGCGGCGAGCAGAGAGGTCGGGATAGCGGTGGCGACGCCGAGCAAACCGCACCAAAGCACCGCCTGCCAAACGATGGCTTTGTTTTTGATGTGCCCGATGAGAGCAGCGGGCGCACAGCCGATGAAATAAAACAGATTGATACCCCCGGCAGTATACTGGCTGATGCCGGCAAAAGCGGTGAGATACAGCACCAGCAAAGAGCCACCGCCGATGCCGAACCCGCTGATGATGCCGGTTGCTACGCCAACGAAGAAAGCAACCCAAATCATACTAGCAACACCGCCTTTATACCGCCATAGAGTATCAGCAGTCCAAACAGTCGGTGCAACCAAACGGCTGATACGCGGCGAAACAGTTTGATGGACAGCAAACCGCCGACGATGCCGCCAATCAGATAGGGGACGGCTTCGCCCCAGACGTTTCCGCCTTTGAGGCAGAACATGATATACGAGGCGATGGATAGCGGCAGAATGATGGCCACGGAGGTAGCGAACGCCTTTTTCTCCTCCATGCCGGCCCAGTTGACTAAAAGCGGGACAAGGATGAGCCCGCCACCGGCTCCGAACAGACCGTTGGCGATGCCGGCGAGACTGCCCGCTATAATGTATTTCCATTTTATATCCATACGATTATCGATTCCTTTCTTTATATAAGGAGGTTTATTATGCCTAAAATGCGTTACGGTGTTGTCGGCACAAGTTGGATTACGCGCTGTATGATTATGGGCGCAAAGACACACCCTTCGTTGTTAGAACTGACAGCGGTTTGCTCCCGCGACCGAGAGCGTGGAGCGGCGTTTGCGGCCTCGGTGGGCAGCGATGCCAAAGTGTTCACGTCGCCCGCGGAGATGGCTGCGAGCGATTGCATCGACATGGTGTATATAGCCAGCCCGAACGCTTGCCATGCAGAGCAGTGTCGGCTGTTTTTGCAGGCCGGCAAACACGTGCTGTGCGAAAAGCCTCTGTATGCCGTGCCGGAAGAGGTGGCCTCATTGCAACAACTCGCGCGTGAAAAGGGGCTACTGTTTCGCGAAGCGATTATCATGCTTTATCAACCGCAATTAGAGGTGTTGCGCCAAGCGGTGGCGAGGTGCGGCCGTGTTTCCATGGCACATTTTGATTTTTGCCAATTTTCTTCAAAATATGAGGCGTATGCGCAAGGTGAATGCCCAAATATTTTTAATCCGGCGTTGCACACGGGTGCGCTGATGGATTTGGGCGTATATTGCGTGTATCCGGCGCTGTATTTGTTTGGTGAGCCGGAGAAGGCGCAGGCAACGGCGACCTTTTTGCGCACGGGCGCGGATGGCGAGGGGGCGGCGTTGCTCTCCTATCCGGATAAACAGGTTGTGCTTACCTATTCCAAGACCGGTCAGGCGGCCGCCGGCTCACAAATTGTGGGAGATAAAGGCGCGGTGCGTATCGGCGCGATTTCTCGGTTGGAGCAAATGGTGTTTTGCGAACAGGACGGAACCGAACACGTGTTACACACAGGGGAAGAAAAGCACGTGCTTATGGGGCGCGAAATAGCCGCTTTTGCCGAGGAGGCGTTGCGGGGAGCGTGTTGTCCCGGTGAAAAGGATTCTCTGGCGCTGGCGGTGAGTCGCTGCATGGCGGAGATGCGCCGACAGGCGGGGGTTCGTTTTCCGGGAATAGAATGAGGAAGGAGAAAACGCATGAAAGAAACATTGGAAAATCTGTTTTTGCAGGTGCAAAAACCGGCCCGGTATACCGGCGGTGAGTTGCACAGCGTCACAAAAGATTTGCGGGACGTGGACGTGCGCTTTGCCTTTTGCTTTCCGGATTTGTATGAGGTGGGTATGTCCCATCTGGGCATGAAAATTCTGTATGCCCAATTTAATAATGAGCCGGACATATGGTGTGAGCGGGTGTTTGCGCCGGCAGAAGATATGGAAGCGCTCATGCGGGAGCATGGGGTTCCTCTTTTTGGATTGGAAAGTCGCGACCCGATTAAAGACTTTGATTTTATCGGTTTCACTTTACAGTATGAAATGAGTTATACCGCCGTGTTGCACATGCTGGATTTGGCGAGAGTGCCTTTGCGCAGCGACCAACGCGACGAACAACACCCGCTCGTGGTGGCGGGTGGTCCTTGTGCGTGCAACCCGGAACCGTTGGCGGATTTTGTGGACTTGTTTTTCCTCGGCGAGGGGGAAGAGGTGGATTTGGAAGTCATCCGCCTGTATCAAGAGCACAAACGGCGTGGCTATTCCAAACAGGCTTTTTTGCGCGCGTGTGCCGCGATTGAGGGCGTGTATGTTCCCTCGTTGTATGACGTGTCTTACAACCCCGACGGTACGGTAGCGGCGGTGACGCCAAAGGATGGGGCACCGGAAACGGTGCGTAAGCGTATCATTAAAGACTTGGACGCTTGTTATTATCCGGATTATTTTGTGGTGCCGTATACCGATATCGTGCACGACCGCGCGATGAGCGAGATAT
This sequence comes from Clostridia bacterium, assembly GCA_017423825.1. GTDB lineage: Bacteria > Bacillota > Clostridia > Oscillospirales > Acutalibacteraceae > UBA5905. Next base: position 3,930 of record JAFPCP010000077.1, read on the forward strand.
TCCGCGGCTGTATCCGTGGATGCCGGTTCTGTCAGGCGGGATTCATATACCGCCCGGTGCGGGAAAAATCGGTGGACACGATTGACCGACAAAGCCACGCTTTGTGCCAATCCACCGGCTATGAGGAGTTTTCGCTTTCTTCCTTGTCTACGAGCGATTACACGCAGTTAGAGCCGCTGCTCAATCGCTTGCTTGCTTGGGCGGAGCCGGAACACACCAACATCAGTTTGCCGTCTCTGCGTGTGGATGGCTTTTCGGATGAATTGGTGAACAAACTGAATGTGTTGCGCCGCGCCGGGCTTACCTTTGCGCCGGAGGCGGGTACCCAACGTTTGCGGGATGCCATTAATAAAAACTTAACCGAAGAAGAAATATTAGATACCGCGGCGAAGGCGTTTCGCGGCGGCTGGACAGCGGTGAAATTGTATTTTATGATGGGCCTGCCGACGGAAACGATGGAGGACATCGAAGGCATTGCGCAGTTAGGACAAAAGGTGGTTAACGCCTTTTATAACAATCCGGACAAGCCGAAAGGCAAGGGCGTCACCGTTTCGGTGAGTGCATCCTGCTTTGTGCCGAAACCGTTCACGCCATTCCAATGGGAGCCGCAAGACACCAAAGCGCAGTTGCAAGAGAAACAGCAACATTTGGTGGAATCTGTGCACACAAAAAAGATTTCTTTAAGTTGGCACGATTCCGCCACCAGCTTTTTGGAAGCGGTGTTGGCGCGGGGTGACCGACGGCTGTGCGCCGTGTTAGAGGAGGCGCATCGGCGTGGATTCCATCTGGATTCCTGGTCGGAGCATTTCGACTTTGATGGTTGGATGGATGTGTTTGCAAGCTGCGGTCTCGACCCGGCTTTCTATGCAAATCGTCGCCGCTCGTACGATGAGGTGTTGCCTTGGGATCATCTGGATTACGGCGTGAGCAAGGCCTTTTTGATAGAGGAAAACAAAAAAGCCCATGCGGCGGTGACGACACCGAACTGCCGTCAGGCTTGCGCCGGATGTGGTGCGGCGTGTTGGAAGGAGGGCGTGTGCGTTGCAAAACGTTAGAGTGATTTTTTCCAAAACGGGGCGTGCAAAATACATCTCACACCTGGATTTGGCGCGTACCATGACGCGGGTGATGCGGCGTGCGGCGATTCCTCTGTGGTACACCGAGGGCTTTAATCGTCATCCGTATTTGACCTTTGCCGCGCCTCTGTCTTTGGGGTATGAGGGGTTGCAAGAAACCATGGATTTGCGTCTGCAAGAGGAAATGAGCGGGGAGGAATTGGTGCAACGCTTAAATGAGGCGATGCCGGAAGGGCTTTCGGCGCTATCTGCCGGGCCGGCCGTGGCTAAGGCCGGGGAGCTTGCGCTGGCGGATTATCGCTTGACAATTCATTGTCCGGCGCAGACGGTGCAAGCATTGCTTGCGCAGACGGAAATCCCGGTGGAAAAGCGCACCAAGAAAAAAACCACAAAAACGATAGATATCAAGCCGGCTTTTGCTAATGCCGGGGTGAAAGAGCAAGAGGGGAAGACCGTGCTGTCGGTGACTCTGCCGTGCGGCAGCAACGAAACGATCAATCCGTCTCTATTCGTGTCGGCACTTCGCACGGCAACGGGGGAGGCGTATGGATATTCCGTGTTGCGCCTTGCGTTGCGCAAAGCGGACGGAAGTTTGTTTCGGTGAGTGGAAAAAGAATTTTGGTAAAAATTAAAAAAACTCTTGCATTTCTTTGGGAGCTATGTTATTATACTAAGCGGTGTTTTTGGTCCGTGGGTGTATTGCGCCCATGGGGGTTAATGCCTGGCGAAAGCACGACATTAAAGCGGATAGTCCTCTGTTGGCCGTCGGTCGGCATGAATGTCTGAAAATTTTAGGAGGAAAATCATGGACGCATTGAAACTTATTGCCGGTGACAGCATTAAAGAGGAAGTGCCTCAGTTCAACATCGGCGACACCATTCGAGTAGACGTTAAGATTCGCGAAGGCGACCGCGAGCGCATTCAGGTTTTTGAGGGCACTGTGATTGCCAAAAAAGGCAGCGGTGTGGCAGAAACCTTTACGGTTCGTCGCGTGGCGTACGGCGTAGGCGTGGAGCGTGTGTTCCCGCTGCATTGTCCGAACGTGGCCGCTGTGAAAGTGGTTCGTCACGGTAAGGTTCGTCGCAGCAAATTGTATTATCTGCGTGATCGCGTGGGTAAAGCCGCCAAAGTTAAAGAGAAAATTAAATAATTTTCAAAAAAAGGGACTGCAAAGTCCCTTTTTTGCTTTATTTTGGTTGCATTATATGTTATAATGTAATTGCTATGTCGATTCCGGCTGCTGGTACAAATCATGTTAAAGGAGTGTTAGCATGAAATACACAAAGAATCATACAACGCAAAGATGGTTCAACAGACAAGCGGTTCGTCACGTATACGACTGGGTAGGAGCCTTGATTATTGCGCTGATTGTGTTGGTGCTATTGTTTTCTTTAATTTTCCGCGTTGTGGAAGTGAGCGGCAACTCCATGCAACCCACCTTGTATAACGGCGACCGTCTGGTGCTTTCAGCGGTGAATTTCGCTTATGTGCCGGGGGATATCGTGGTGATAGACCGCTATGTCAAAGAGCCTTTGGTCAAACGTGTGGTCGTTCTCGAAGGGGATGAGGTGGAAATCACCGATACCGGTATCCTGTATATTAATGGCGTGCAACAGTATGAAGCGTATATCCAAGGTGACATTGTGCAAAACGATATGGTTGAATCGGTGACGGTGCCGGAGGGATATGTGCTTGTCTTGGGTGATAACCGAGCAGATTCGTTGGATAGTCGTGAGGATGAGGTTGGCTTGATACCGATGGAAGACCTTGTCGGGAAAGTGGTGTTTCGCATTGCGCCGTTCTCTTCTTTCGGCAGTGTGTATAGAAATTTAGAGAACAACTTGGGTTGACAGAGAAAGGGCGGAGGAACCGCATGAAAACAGAACAGGCTGCGCCACAAGCCGACGGTCGTGTTACAAAACGACTCGCGTCTGCGTATGAGTGGATATCCACCTGCATCGGTGCGTTGCTGTTGTTGGCTTTTGTATATGTGTTTGCGTTTCGCGTTGTGAGCGTGAGCGGCGATTCCATGAACAACACGTTGCGTCATGGTGACCGACTTTTGTTGTTGTCGGGTATGTTCTACACACCGGAGCGAGGGGATATCGTAGTTATCCATTATCAAAACGAGCAACCACTCATTAAAAGGGTCATCGCCGTTGGCGGTGACCGCATTTCTATTGATAAAAAAACGGGATTGGTGGTGCTCAATGGCACCCCGATAGAAGAGGCATACGTGCGGGAAGGATATACGCCCACGTTTGAGTTTGCCGGTGAATTGGAAGTGCCCGAGGGCTATATATTTGCCATGGGAGATAACCGGGGGGATTCATTAGATAGCCGCTCGTTAGGTGCTTTCTCAGAGAGAGAAATCGTGGGCGAAGTGTTTTTTCGCTTATCCCCGCATGCAGGTGTGTTGAGAAACGGAGATGGAGTGTATGGCGACCAATCGCCGTAAAACAAAACAAAATACGCCCCACCGTGCGTCGGGTAGCCGTCCGGGCACGGATGTGCGCCGCAACACAGCCGCGCCTCGGCATAAAAGGCCGGACAAGGTGCGCCAACCCGTGTTGAACGAACCGGACAAAACCAAAACAGGCGCTCCGGATATCGGGACGATACAATGGTTTCCGGGGCATATGGCCCGTACCCGCCGAAAAATCCAGGAAAGTCTGTCGATGGTGGACGCGGTGGTGGAGATTGTGGATGCGCGTATCCCGCTGGCCAGTCGCAATCCGGAACTCGATAAGCTTACCGGGAAGAAACCGCGCTTGGTGGTGTTAAACAAGGCGGATTTAGCGGACGAGGCAGTGACCAACCGCTGGGTGACTTGGTTTCGGGAACAAGGCGTGTCGGCGCTTGCCATGGACTGCAAAAGCGGCCGCGGATTTAATCGGTTTTTGCCCGCTTTGCGTGTTCTGCTCTCTGATTTGGTGGAGAGATGGGAAAGCCGCGGCATGAATCGGTGCATCCGAGTGATGATTGTCGGCATCCCGAACGTAGGGAAGAGTTCTTTTATCAACCGCATCAATCGCGGCGGCAAGGCAAAGGTCGAGGACCGTCCGGGCGTCACCCGTATGAACCAATGGTTTGTGGCAGAGGATGGTAC
>JAFPCP010000078.1 GCA_017423825.1 Clostridia bacterium
AGGGGGTCTCCAATAAGACTTCAACAACTTTGCCCAGGTAACTTTCCGCGTAAGCAGTAGCGGTATCCTGACACAGACGGATCATCTTCTTGCTACGTACGCTCTTGTCGGCGTTGTTGACTTGATTGGGCAGGCGATCGGCAACAGTGCCGGGACGACGAGAGTAGGCGAACACGTGCACGCGGGAAAAAGCGATACGTTCCATAAAGCGGCAGGTAGACGCGAATTCTTCCTCCGTTTCACCGGGGAAGCCCACCATAATGTCGGTGGTCAGCGCACAATCGGGAAAGTGTTCCCGCAGGCGTTGTGCCAGATCCGCATATTCGGCGGTCGTGTAGTGCCGATTCATACGTTTCAGCGTCGCATCGCATCCGCTTTGCAGAGCCAAATGAAATTGGGGGCATAATTTCGGCTGCGCTTTCATGCGCGCAATGGTTTCGTCGGTGATAAAGTCGGGTTCCAGCGATCCCAGCCGTACGCGTTCGATGCCTGGCACTGCGCAGGCAGCGTCTACGGCATCGGCAATGGTGAGACCGCAATCCTGTCCGTAAGCGGTCAGATTGATGCCGACCAGTACGACTTCTTTGTACCCGTTGGCGGCCAAACGCTCCAGTTCGGCGCGGATATCTTCAGGTGCGCGGGAGCGTACGCGACCGCGAGCGTAAGGGATAATGCAGTAGGAGCAGAAACGGTTGCAACCATCCTCAATTTTGATAAAGGCGCGGGTACGCCCTTGAAAAGCGTCAATTTCCAACGGCTCGTATTCCTTGGTGTGAGGCGGCACGGATACGATACGTTGTTTGTGGGTAAAATATGCCTCTAATTGTGGCAAAAGTTCCTGCCGCGCGGCGTTGCCTAGCACGATATCCGCTTCGCTGTGCGCCGATTTGTCGGGGTAGGCTTGGGGTGTGCAGCCGGTTAGTACCAGAATGGCATCCGCCGGGAGCTGCCGACGAAAACGGCGCAATAACTGGCGCAATTTTCGGTCGCTCTCACCGGTTACGGTGCAGGAGTTGATGACCAACGCATCACAGTCTGCGTTGTCTGCCGAAAACTCTAGCGTTTCGTGTCCGGCTTGTTCCAGCATCCGCCGCATGGCTTGCGTTTCGTATTGATTAACTTTGCACCCCATAGTGTGAAAGGCTACCCGCATAAGTGTACCTCGCAAAACCTTAGATTTTCATAACATTATAACTCTGTATCACGCAAAATGCAATGTATTCCTACAGGAAATGAAAAAAATACAGAAATTCGGCATTTTAGGTTGCTTTTTCTCTCTTTAAATGGTAACATTGGTTAGATAAAATTCATCGCTTAAAGAAGGTTAAATGATGTTTACAATTCTTCAAAAAGAGCATCTGAATCCTACGGTTGTCCGTATGGTGATTTATGCCCCCTTGGTTGCGGTTAAAGCGCAACCGGGCCAGTTTGTTATTCTGCGTGTAGATAGTGATGGCGAACGCATCCCGCTGACAGTGGCTGATTATGATCGTGACGCCGGTACGGTGACGATTATTTTTCAAACCGTAGGCGCTACCACGCTGGCGCTCAGCCATTTGAATGTGGGTGATGCGATTTCTGATTTTGTCGGACCTTTAGGCCGCGCTACCGAAACCGACGGATTGCGTCGCGTGGCTGTAATTGCCGGCGGCGTAGGCTGCGCCATTGCGCTTCCTGTAGCGAAAAAGCTACACGAGAACGGTGTGGTTGTGCACTGCATTTGCGGATTCCGTAATGCCGATATGGTGATTTTGCAGGATGAATTTGCGGCGTCCGGTGAACGGTTAATCACGATGACCGATGACGGATCGTATGGGCGCAAGGGTTTGGTTACCGATGCGCTGCGCGGTTTGATTGAGGCAGGGGAGAAGTACGATGAAGTGATTGCCATCGGTCCTCTGCCGATGATGAAGTTTGTTAGCCGCCTAACCGCCGAATACGGTATCAAAACCGTGGTTAGTATGAATCCCATTATGATTGACGGCACCGGAATGTGCGGCGGTTGCCGCCTTTCTGTGGGCGGTGAGACGAAATTCGCCTGTGTGGACGGCCCTGAGTTTGATGGCCACCAGGTTGATTTTGACGAGGCGATACAGCGTACCCGTTTGTATCAGGAGCAGGAAAAGCACGCGTATGAGCGTACCTGCAATCTCCTCAACAAGGAGGTGCAGTAATGGCCAATTTGACTGCACATAAAACGCCTATGCCCACCCGTTCTCCCGAGTCGCGTCGCCGCGATTTTCTCGAGGTGGCTACCGGCTATACTGCGGAACAGGCAATGCAGGAGGCTTCTCGTTGTCTGCAATGCAAACATAAGCCTTGTACCGGTGGTTGTCCCGTTCAGGTAAACATCCCTGAGTTTATTCGTTGCGTGGCCGAGGGCGATTTTGCTGCGGCATATGCCGTGATTTCTCAATCCAGTTCTTTGCCTGCGGTGTGTGGTCGCGTTTGCCCGCAGGAAAATCAGTGCGAAAAGCATTGTGTTCGCGGCATTAAGGGCGAGCCGGTTGCTATCGGTCGCTTGGAGCGATTTGTGGCGGATTGGCATAACGCTCAAAACAGCGACGTCATCGCAGAGGTTGCTCATAACGGGCATAAGGTGGCGGTAGTTGGCTCCGGTCCTGCGGGGTTGGCTTGCGCCGGAGATCTGTTGAAAATGGGCTACGACGTTACCTTGTTTGAGGCGTTGCATACTCCCGGCGGCGTGCTGGTCTATGGTATACCCGAATTCCGTCTGCCGAAAGCGATTGTTCAGCAGGAGATTGCGTTGCTGCAACGACAGGGATTAAAGCTGATGACCAATATGGTGATTGGTAAAATTTTGTCGGTGGATGAGTTGATGGAAGAGCAGGGCTATGAAGCGGTGTTTATCGGCACC
>JAFPCP010000079.1 GCA_017423825.1 Clostridia bacterium
AGAACCGTCCCTGTGTTCGTAATAGGTATCACGATTTGAAAATTTGTTGTAGGGGCGGATGCCCACATCCGCCCGTTAGGGAGAATTGTATATAGGAAAGCCACTGGAATAGTTAGAAGAATAGAGGAATGCGTTATAATAGGGCAAACCGCCCGAAATCCTCATAAATACTAGGGTTTTCACTGGTTTGCCCCACTGAACGCATTGGTGTCAAAACAAGGTTTTGGGCGGTTTTTATACATAGCAAAAGCGGAGTGGAATCCCACTCCGCTTTAAATATCACCGTATGATTTGTTTATAAGACTTGTTTTGCCGAAAAAGTTTTCATTTGGAAAACGCGTTTCGCGCCATTTTGGGTCGTACTTATCAGCATATTTTGAAAAGCTCCACGCTTTTTCACTCACAGAGCCGCTGCTCATATGCATTCTTTGAGCAAAATTATAACTTGCATAGTACACTACAAAAAATGAAAGGGTATCAGCGAACTGATTATATTCATCTAAAACATAAAGTTTGTGAGTGTATTTATAATCGTTTACCGAAAGATAGGTTTCTACCAAAGCAATTTGAGTATCACCCCGGTAAATTGAAACGTAATTAAATGAGCCACGGGATAGAGAATAACAATGAAATATTTCTCCGCTGTCTAACGCTATTACATAAAAACTTTTTAGAAAACCGTGTTTTGAAAACACAATACTTCCATAAATGTTATCGTTTTTGTACAAGTGAAAAACTCTTGTTAGATTCGCCTCTCCAAACAAGTATCGCAAAGGGATATAATTAACCCATTTGGAAATATTATAAACACCTTTTATTGTGTTTTCTTTATTGGAAAGCGTTATTGATTGTAAGCGACTGATGCTTCCTGCATCACCGTTATAATAAAAGTTTTCACCCTCGATATCATAGGATTGTTTAATGTTTGATGCTGTTTGAGAAATTTTTATAATCATCAAATCACCGCCTTTGTTTCATTATATCATATTTCATTTCAAAAGTCAATTAGTGCAGTATAAATCTCCTCAAAATACAGATAATAACATCACAATTTGTAATTTAAGGAGAAATGTATATATGAAAGCAACTGGAATAGTTCGTAGAATCGAGGCTTGTGTTATAATAGGTTTTTGGCGGTTTTTATACATAGCAAAAGCGAGGTGAATTTCACCTCGCTTTTGTCTCATTACTGAATGTCTATCGTTAGTTTGGTTTCGGTATAATCTTCACCAGTAAGGTAGGTTATTGTAACATTGTTATCACTATCGAATTCACAACCAAGTGCAAAATCTGCAGCTACAGGTGAAACATTTTCAAGTTCGTATGTCTTGTAATATACTGACTTATCAAATATATTTTGAACTATAATGAAATGCTTGCCTTCTTCATAATCGGCACAAACAACATAGTCGCCTTTTGCTCCTAAAACATAATGGAATGTTTCAGAAATTTTACTGTTTTCAACATCACAATACACAGCCCAATTAGTTGAGAGACCTGTTCCCGCTTGTGTGATTAGTTCATAAACATTAACTGAAACCATATTTATTTTGGGTTCACGAACAACATTTTCTTTTTCAAATAGAATGTTTCCGTTCAAATCAGCAAAGGAGTATGAATGTGTATTGTCTTCATTTTTAGTTACAGTGTATAAATCGGTTATATCTTTATATCCCTTTTCATCGGGTTTAGTAGCACAACCAGCAACCATAAAACAAAGTAAAACGCCTACTAATATTAACAATAGTGACTTTTTGATTTTCATTAAATCAACTCCTTTAAATTATTATAACATATTTAATTTCAAAAGTAAATTGTTGCAGTATAAATTCCCTTTTATCACAAATAATAGTATCACGATTTGAAAATTTTGTTGTAGGGCAGGGGCTTGCTCCTGCCGATGAAACCCGCACAAAACAAAAAACGGCGGGAGCAAGCCCCCGCCCTACGATGTATTTGTAATTTGAAAAGGAGTTTTTATATATGAAAGCAACTGGAATAGTTCGTAGAATTGACGACCTTGGGCGTGTGGTGATTCCAAAAGAAATCAGAAGAACGATGCGGATTCGTGAGGGAGACCCGCTGGAAATTTTCACCGAAAAAGATGGGGAGGTTGTGTTCAAAAAATATTCCCCCGTCGGGGAATTGTCCCCCTTTGCGGTGCAATATGCCGACGTGCTCGCCCGCGCCTGCAACATGACGGTGCTCATCTGCGACCGCGACCATGTTATCGCCGCCGCCGGCTCCAACCGCAAAGAGTTCTATGACCGCCGCATCTCCTCCCAGTTGGACGACTGCATGGACGCCCGCCAGGTGTACGTCGCGCAAGCCGGCGCGGTGAACCGTCTGCAACCCGTCGAGGCGGTCAATCGCTACGCCTCGGTGTGCGCCCCCATCATCGCCGCCGGCGATATCACCGGCGCGGTTTGCCTTGTCCAACCGGAATCCGGGTCTATCCCCTCCGAAGGGGATGTGCGCCTCGCCCAGGTGGCCGCCGCCTTCCTCGGCAAACAAATGGAAGAATAACCCTCGCCCCGGCCCGCCATGTGTGGTCGGGGCTTTTTTGCGCCGAAACGATTGACTTTTGCCCCCAAAACCCGTATAGTGGATACTATCGAAAGGGGGGAGCTACATGCCGACATCTATCACCGAATCCGCGATCCGCGCGCACTTGCACACCGCCGTTTTTGGCAAAACGCTTATCGTCGAGCCGCAGCTCCCCTCCACCAACGACACCGCCAAAGAGTTGGCGGCAGCGGACGCCCCCGAAGGCACCGTGGTCGTGGCAGCTCACCAAACCGCGGGCCGCGGCCGGCGGGAACACACCTTTTTCTCCCCAACCGGGGGAGTCTATCTCTCGCTCATTTTACGCCCTGCCTCCCCCATCGAGCCGGGACTGCTCACCTCCTGCGCCGCTGTCGCCGCCGCACGGGCTATTGAGTCGCTGTGCGGATTGACCGTTGGCATCAAATGGGTGAACGACCTGTTCATTAACGGGCGCAAGGTGGGCGGCATTCTCGCCGAAGGCGCCATAAACCCGCACACCGGCAATCTCGACTCCGTGGTGTTAGGGTTCGGCATAAACGTGGCGGCGGTCACCTTCCCGCCCGCGCTCGAAAACATCGCCACCACCCTACAAAACGAAGGCGCATCCCCCGACCCCTCCACGCTCGTGGCGGCCATATTAACCGAGTGGGAACGCGCATACGCCACCGGCCGCTCGGGCGACTTTTTGGAAGAATATCGCCGCCGCTCGGTGGTGCTGGGGCGGGAGATTCACGTACTGCGCGGGGACACAAGCATCCCCGCAACCGCCGTGGAGATAGACGATGCGGGACGGCTCATCGTGCGCACCGAAGCGGGACGGTTCACATTGCACGCGGGAGAGGTGAGTGTCCGCTTATGAAATGGCGTCAAAATCTGCCCTGCGCGCTGTTTGCCGCCGGGCTGTGTCTTGTCGGGCCATGGGCGCTCCCCCTCGGCCCCATCCCCATCACGCTGGCCACCTTGGGTGTCTATCTGGCGGCCGGGCTGCTCGGCGCTAAAAAGACAGCCATCGCCGTGGGTTTGTATCTTCTCTTGGGCGCCTTCGGAGCGCCGGTTTTCTCCGGCTTCACCGGCGGTGCACAACAACTCCTCGGCTTCACCGGCGGGTTCCTTATCGGCTATATCGTGTGCGCCTTTTTATCCGGTTGGCTACTCACCCTTTGCCGTAAAAACCGCTTTATCCCGCTCGCACTGCTCGTCGGCACGCTCGCGCTATATGCCCTCGGCACGCTCTGGTATGCTGTGCAAACCCACACCCCCATCCACACCGCCGTTGTGTTGTGTGTGGTGCCGTTTTTGCCCGGCGATGCGGCCAAAATCTTGGTTGCCACAACCATTCTCATTCCGCTGCGCAGCAAACGGCACGTTTTGCACCAATCCACCACAACCTAACAATCAAAAAGGCCGTACCCGCTTTCGGGTACGGCCTTTCTCTATGTGATTAATTGAGTCCCTGTTCCCCCACATGGTCAAACAGCCGCGCCACCGCTTCACGCAACGGGGCATATAACTCTGTGCACAGCGCCGGGGATTCCACTAAATCCGCCGCGCATGCCTGCGCCTGCTGTAACAGGGATACGTCCCCCATCAAATCGGCTATGCGCAACTGCGGTAATCCGTGTTGCCGGTCGCCAAAAAAGTCGCCCGGTCCACGCAGTTTCAAATCCTCATCCGCGATGCGGAAGCCATCGTTCGTAGCGCACAAAACGCTCAACCGACGGCGGTTTTCTTCTCCGGTGTGGTCGGAAATCAAAATGCAGGTGGAGCGATGCGCGCCACGGCCTACCCGCCCGCGCAGTTGGTGCAGTTGCGCCAAACCGAAGCGGTCGGCGTTTTCCACCACCATAATCACCGCATTCGGCACATCCACGCCGACTTCAATCACCGTTGTGGACACGAGCAACTGAATCTTCCCGGCCGCAAACGCCGCCATGGTCTGTTCTTTCTCCACCGGTTTCATACGCCCATGCAACAAACCCAACCGATACCCGCGAAACGCCCCGGTAGACAGCGCGGCAAATACCTCTTGTGCCGAGCGCAGGTCGCTCGGCTCCTCACTTTCTTCCACCAAGGGACACACAATGAACCCTTGCCGCCCTTCATCCAGATGCTTGCGCACATACCCATACGCCCGCTCCCGCTTAGCCGAGTTGACGGCGTAGGTTTCCACCGGTTGCCGCCCGGGAGGAAGCTCGTCCAGCACCGACACATCCAAATCGCCGTATAAAATCAGCGCCAACGTGCGGGGAATCGGCGTCGCAGACATGACCAACATATGCGGATGACGGCCCTTCGCCGCCAGACGGGCGCGCTGGCCCACGCCAAAGCGATGCTGTTCGTCTGTAATCACCAAACCCAGCCGCGAAAACGCCACCGATTCGGATAACAAGGCGTGGGTGCCTACCACCAAATCCACCTCGCCCGCGGCAATCGCCGCTTGCAACGCTTGTTTTTGAGCGGTGGGTAACGAGCCGGTGAGCAAGCCCACCCGCACGCGGTCACCTAATAACCGCCGCAGGGTGTCGGCGTGCTGTCCCGCCAAAATCTCGGTAGGCGCCATCATCGCCGCTTGATATCCCTCTTGGATAACGGTGTGCGCCACGGCGGCGGCCACCGCTGTTTTTCCGCTGCCCACGTCCCCTTGTATCAAGCGGGACATCGGGCGATCGCCACGCAAATCCGCCGCGCAGGCATCTATCGCACGCCGCTGCGCACCGGTGAGCGTAAAAGGTAACCCAGCCGCAAAGTCGTCGGTGTAATCGCCGCGGATAACCACAGCGCTTTGTGCGCGGTCGCGGGATTTTAATTGTAAAAGCCCCAACTGCAACACCAGCAACTCTTCAAACACCAACCGCCGCCGCGCCGCTTCCAGCGCCATCTTTGAAGAGGGAAAATGAATCTCCCGCAACGCGCACAGGCGGTCGCACAAATCATACGTCTCGCGCAACGAGGCAGGCAAGGGTTCCGCCATCGGGCGCGTGGAGGCAATCGCCAACGCCTCTACCATATTCGTTTCTATCATGCGGCTGGTAAGCCCCTCGGTTTGCCGATATAACGGGCGAATGCGCTGACCGGCCGCCGCCCCCTCTATGAGCGGCGAAGTCATCTCGTATTGCCGCCCGTTGCGGTTGAGCGTGCCAAACAGCAAAATCTCCTCATCCCGCCGCACCTTGGCCGCCGCAAAGCGGTTGTTGAACAAGGTCGCCTGAATCGTGTCCTGTCCATCCGACACGCGGAAGCGATACAACGTCATACCCTGCCGCACCCGATACGCCGTCGGGGACGTCACCACAAAACCGCGTATGCAACACGGCTGCCCAACGGGTGCTTGCGCCGCCGTACACGGACTCGACCAATCTTCATATCCACGCGGATAATGCGCAAGCAAATCCGCCACCGTGACAATACCCAGCTTTTCATATTGCGCGGCGCGTTTATCTCCCACGCCCTTCAAACTGCGCACCGAAAACGTATGTGGCACAGGCAAGCACCCCCCTTTCTTTCTTCCATTATACGGCAAAATGCTTCGCTTGGCAATATGGCTGTTTTCTGTCGCCAAAATCACAAAAGCAGATGCACACACGTGCATCTGCTTTTGAGTTAAAAACTTTTCTTATACTTTTTGCCGGTGAGCTTTGCCAGCAGAAAAGCGCCGCCTTTTTTTAGCCAGTTGACCGGCTCCATGCTACGCACCGGCACCTCGGCATACGGGAACGGATTTTGTTCCAACCAAACGTCCAGCAACAGTTCGCTCACGCGACCGAAAAACCGCGCGTGGAAACTATCGTATTCGCTGGCATCCACCCGTTTTTCCAATTCAAACAAGACGGAAAACAAGAACGTGCAATACGCATCCAAATGGTCGCGGCGCAAAATCAGCATATTAAACATGTGCGCCGAGGTGCGGGTTTTCAGCCGTTCAAACGCGGCGGCATACGCAGGATGTTGCTCCCGAATAATCTCCCCCGCTATATCCAGCGGTTCCACGTAACAGGTGTTCTTGTAATGCGAATACAGGTTTTCAATATAATATTGCCGTTTCTTCGGCAGGATGCCTTCCTTGCCGTGCAACAGGCGCTCGGCTTGCGCTTTGGTGAGCACCCGCTCCATCGGGGTGCCGCCACGGCCAAGTGCGAAATGCCGCCGATAGTGCGCCAAACCCACGTATTCCGCATCCAGGTTTTTCCACGCCCAATACAGACCGGTCAATTCGCAGAACGTCGCGTTTTTCTCGGATATATTGTCGCCGGTGTTGTCTCCCATAAAGCCAATCGACGCCTTTCCTTGCGCGCCGACGTGCAACGGCAAATACATCTCATCAGACGGCATCGCATACGCTTTGTGCGTGGCTACGATAACGCGGACATCCATTACAGCATCCTCCCCGCCATATCCAAAGCGGCTTCAACCACCTTGTCCATGTCGTAATATTTGTAATGGCCCAAGCGGCCACCAAACACCACGCGAGTTTCTTTCTCGGCCAACGCCTGGTATTGCTGGAACAAAGCTTGGTTCTTCTCGTTGTTAACCGGATAATACGGGCGCATACCCTTTTGCCAGTCTTCCGGATATTCCCGGGTAATAACCGTTTTTTCCTGTTTGCCAAAATTGAAATGCTTATGCTCAATGAGGCGGGTAAACGGCGTCTCGCGGTCGGTATAGTTCACAACTGCCACGCCTTGGTAGTCCGACTGGTCCAGCACTTCGCTTTCAAAACGCAAACTACGGTATTCCAACTCGCCGTAGCAATAACCGTAAAACTCATCAATGCAACCGGTGTACAGCACGGTATCCGCCAAGGCGTCCAATTCCTCGCGGTTGGCTAGGTAATCGGTGTTCAGGCGGATGTCCGCCCCCTCCAACAGACGCTCCACCATCGCGGTGTAGCCCTCTTTCGGAATGCCTTGATAGGGGTCGTTGAAATAGTTGTTATCAAAGATGTAGCGCACCGGCAGACGCCGAATGATA
>JAFPCP010000080.1 GCA_017423825.1 Clostridia bacterium
ACCGTTCTCGTTCATCTCCTCGCGGCCAACCTCGAACTTCTTGGCGGTGCAAGGCATCACAGAAACAGACACGATCTTCTCCGGATCGATGCCGTTTTTCTCGGCAAAATAGGTTTTCAGCAACGCGCCAAACATCTGCTGCGGCGATTTGCAGGAGGACAGGTGCTCCAACTGCTCCGGATAGTACATCTCGGCGAATTTCACCCAACCAGGGGAGCAGGAGGTGATCATCGGCAGTTTGCCGCCGTTTTGAATGCGCTCGACCAGTTCGTTGGCCTCTTCCACGATGGTGAAGTCCGCCGCACAGTCGGTGTCAAACACCTTGTCGAAGCCCAAACGACGCAGAGCCGCGACCATTTTGCCTTCCACGTTGGTGCCGATCGGCATGCCGAACTCTTCGCCCAGCGCCGCACGCACCGCCGGAGCGGTCTGCACCACGACGTATTTGTCCGGATCCGCCAAAGCCGCCCACACCTTTTCGGTGTCATCCTTCTCGGCCAAAGCGCCGGTCGGGCAGGCGGTCACGCACTGGCCGCAGGATACGCAAGGCACGTCGTCCAGCGGTTTTTCAAAGGCGCACGCGATGTGCGTGTCGATGCCGCGGTCGTTCGCGCCGATGACCGACACAAACTGCTGACGGCACGCCGCCACACAACGACGGCACAAAATACATTTGTTGTTATCCCGCACCAGGTGCGCCGCCGAATCGTCGATGGCGTACGTCGGACGGAAGCCGTCGTATTTGCCGGCATCCTCGATGCCGTAATCGCGGCACATCTTTTGCAGTTCGCAATTCATGGAACGCACGCAGGACAAACATTTCTTCTCATGTGTGGAGAGAATCATTTCCAACGTGGTGCGACGGCTGGCCTGCACCTTCGGGGTGTTGGTGGACACTTCCATGCCCTCGGAAACCGGGTATACGCAAGCGGTGACCAAACGCGCCGGACGACCGCCCTCGCTCACTTCCACCATGCAGATGCGGCAGGCGCCGATTTCGTTGATTTCTTTCAGGAAGCACAGAGTGGGGATTTCCACACCGGCATAGCGCGCGGCTTCCAGAACCGTGGCGGTTTTCGGTACACTGACAGAAATACCGTTGATTTTAACTGTAACCATATCCATTTTATCCACACTCCTTTCTTATTGCTTGCTGATAGCCTTAAACTTACAGGTGCCCACGCACGCGCCGCACTTGACACACTTATCGGCATCAATCGCGAAGGACGCGAGTTTGTGACCGGGGGCCACGTACTCCGTGCGGGTGATGGCGGACGCCGGGCAAGCCTTGGCGCACATGCCGCAACCAATACATTTGTCTTGGTCGATAACATAGGTCAACAAGTCTTTACACACGCCGGCGGGACATTTTTTGTCCACCACGTGCGCCACGTATTCGTCGCGGAAGAATTTCAGCGTGGACAGCACGGGGTTGGGCGCGGTCTGGCCCAAACCACACAAAGAGTTCTCTTTTATGTAGTAGCACAGCGCTTCCAACTCGTCGATGTCTTCCAAAGTGCCCTTGCCCTGGGTGATTTTGTCCAGTTTTTCCAGCAGACGCTTGGTGCCGACACGGCAGGGGGTACATTTGCCGCAGGACTCATCCACGGTGAATTCCAAGAAGAACTTGGCCATATCCACCATACAGGTGTCTTCGTCCATAACGATCAGACCGCCCGAACCCATCATACAGCCGATGGCCGTCAGGTTATCGTAGTCCACCGGGGTGTCGATGAGGCTGGCCGGGATACAGCCGCCGGAGGGGCCGCCGGTCTGGGCGGCTTTGAAGTTCTTGCCGTTCGGGATGCCGCCACCGATGTCGTCGATGATCTCACGCAGGGTGGTACCCATGGGGATTTCCACCAAGCCGGTGTTCTTGATTTTGCCGCCCAAGGCGAACACTTTCGTGCCCTTGGATTTCTCGGTGCCCATAGAGGCGAACCATTCCGCGCCGCGCAGAATAATCTGCGGCACGTTGGCAAACGTTTCCACGTTGTTTTCTACCGTCGGCATGCCGAACAAGCCTTTGATCGCCGGATAGGGCGGGCGAGGCCGCGGCTCGCCGCGGTTGCCTTCGATGGAGGTCATCAAAGCCGTCTCTTCGCCGCACACAAACGCACCGGCGCCCAAACGAATGTGCAAATCGAAATCAAAACCGGAGCCAAAGATGTTCTTGCCGAGCAAGCCATACTCACGCGCCTGGTCAATAGCAATCTGCAAACGCGCCACGGCAATCGGATATTCCGCACGGACGTACACAAAGCCCTGCGTCGCGCCGATGGCATAGCCGGCGATGGTCATGGCTTCCACCAAGCAATGGGGGTCACCTTCCAGCACCGAGCGGTCCATGAACGCGCCCGGGTCACCCTCGTCGGCGTTACAAACCACATATTTCTGCGGAGCCTTGTTCGGGGCGGTCAGCGCCCATTTGCGGCCGGTGGGGAAGCCGCCGCCGCCACGACCACGCAGACCGGAATCGGTGATGGTCTTAATGACGTCGTCCGGCGTCATCTCGGTCAACACCTTACCCAACGCGGCATAGCCGTCCATCGCAATATATTCGTCGATGCTCTCCGGGTCGATGACACCGCAGTTGCGCAGCACGACGCGGTTTTGCGTCTTATAGAACGCGGTGTCGTTCAAAGACACGTTGCCATCCACCGGGGTTTCGGCACCGGTGTCGTTATACACCAGGCGCTCCACGATACGCCCTTTGAGCAGATGCTCGGAAACAATTTCCTTTACGTCGTCTGCTTCTACGCGGCTGTAAAAGGTGCCGTCCGGGTGCACGATAACCACCGGGCCGAGCGCGCACAAACCGAAACAACCGGTCTGTACCACTTTGACCTCTTCGGTCAAGCCGCATTTCTCAATGTTTTCCGCAAACGCTTGTTGAATTGCGTTGCTGCCTGAGGAGGTACAGCCGGTACCGCCACAGATAAGTACATGCGCACGAATCATGATTGTTTACCTCCTCGTTTTTATGCTTTATAGTTGCCGATGGTGAATTCCGCCACAGGTGTGCCGCCTTTCAGGTGCTCTTCTACCACGCGAGCGACCTTGTCGGCGGTCATTTTCACATACGTGACCTTTTCTTGACCGGCTTCAAAAACTTCCACAACAGGCTCATACTGGCAAATGCCGATGCATCCGGTTTGGGTAACCGTGACGCTGCCGGCCAAGCCTTGCTCGTTCACCTGCTCCACAAAAGCGTTGAGCACCGGGCGCGCGCCGGCGGCTATACCGCAGGTGGCCATGCCTACGACCACGCGCTTCTCGCCGGAACCTTCCCGCAACGACACCTTGCCTTGCATCTTGTCCTTAATGGCTTGCAGTTCTGCTAATGTTTTCATACTCTATCATCCTTTCTTGGAATAGGTGTTTTATTTATTCTTCGGCATCCTCGGCGGCATACGCCTCCCGCAGATATCCTTGAATCCATTGTAACACTTCATACCCATCCAGCGGCACATCTTCCAATATCTGCCGCAACTGCCGGGTGTCCAATTCCACCGGCGGCCCATCCGGGCGGGTATGTGTAAACAGGAAATCTCTCTCCGGATGTCCCTGTATCAGCGTCACCATCGTGGCCACCATATCGCCCAAGGGCGGGCAATCAATATGGTTTGTGCAAAAAACCGCCTGCACGATGGTGCCGTGGTTTGTGGGATGTGCCGCTTCGTGCCGGGAGGACACCGTCAGCGTTCCTCCGGTCTGCTCCGCCTCCAAGCGAAGCAGCGGCAACCCCAATCCTACCGACCGTGTCGTGCGCGTCGTGTAAAACGGGTCGGTTACCCGCTTCACTGTTTCAGCGTCCATTCCACAGCCGTCATCCTCGATGGTTATGGTCAAAGCCTCCGCTGTCTGTTCCAGGCGGATTTGCGTCAACGCCGCTCCGGCCTTAACCGAATTTTCTGTAACGTCCAATATGTTGAGGGATAGTTCTTTCATAATCCCCTCCTAAGACACTCGATAAGTCGCTGTCGCACAAGGTCGCTGCTGTATGGCGTGTCGTCCAGTTCCAGATACCGCTCTTTGTCCCGGATGTCCCACAAATAGTGGGCATCCGATCCAACGACCACCCGCGTCTTTTCCAACCCATGCGCGGCGCGAAACTCTGTCTCACGGGTACCGTCGTGCAACTCCACACACGAAAACTGTGGCGTCTCCGGCAGCGAACCGAGCACCGCCACAATACCGTTGGCCTCGCGGTCGATGTGCGCCGGATAGGCAATGCCTCCGTATTGCGCGGCGAGGGGCACGCTTTCCTCTATCGTCACCGTGGTGGCATTGGATAACAAATCCGCCTCCTCCGCCAGCACCTTATCTTGCGCATCCATCACCCATTGGTTGCCGAATATCTCCGGTCGGTTGGGAATGTGAATGCGCCGCGCGGCGATTTCCTCATCAAAGGCAAGCGCCGCCTCTAAGGTGGGGAAAAGGCAAATCATATGCACCTCTTCGGCGGTGGTCAACTCCATGCCCGGCACAGCCACTATGCCGTGTTGGCGGGTGGCTTCGAAAAACGCCGGACAATTGCGGCAGGTATTGTGGTCTGTGAGGGCCATGATTTGCAGCCCCGCCAGAGCGCCCATCCCCGCCAAATTGTGCGGGGTGCAGTCGTCATCCCCACAGGGGGAGAGGCAGGAATGTATGTGCAAATCGTAATAATAGCGGTTCATAGATATTCACTCAACAGCCGCGCCGTTTCGTATGCACCGACCGGACTGCACAAGATGTTAACACCTTTCTGCTCCGCCAACGCCGCCACGCCGGGATCGGGCGTGACGCCCTCTGCCAGAATGATGCATGCGGTGTCCGCCAGTGTCGCTACCGCCACGATGTTGTTGTTTGACATGATGGTGATCCAGGCGTCGCTTTCCTTTGCGCGCCCCATCACCCAGCTGAGCAAGTCCCCCATGTATACGCCGGTGATTTCCCGGTCAGCCGCCGGCAGCGCCGCCGTCGGCCACTGTGTCTGCTGTATCAGCTCTCGTACCGTCATGGGACTCCTCCTTTTCCGCCAAATACTGCCGCAACGCCTCCCGCATAGTGAGAACACAATCGCTCTCCTTGGCGTTTCCGCGCACCACGTCCTCCGCAAAGGTGCGGCAGGTCGGGGCGCCACATGCGCCGCAATCCAATCCGGGCAACCGCCCGCGCAAGGCTTGTATGTTCGCCAGCATACGCATGGACTCCGCCATGTTGCTGCTCAGCCGCGACACACCCTCGTATTCCGGCAGTTCGTTGTAAAAATAATCCGCCGGGATATAGCTTTCTTCTTTCGGCAGGAAATTACAGGACACCGGCAAAAACCGCCGCAAACCCTGCAACCGCGCTTTGGCAATGAACGGGTTTTGCATCGTCAGCACCCCGCCGACGCAACCACCCGTGCATGCGTTGAGTTCCACAAAATCCAACGGCGGAATGTTGCCGTTTTCTATCTGGTCAAGCACGTGATTGACGTGGTCGATTCCATCTGCGGAAAGATAATTGTCGTTAAACAAAGCCGTCGCCTCACCGCCGCTGGATGCCCAGCCGACACCCAACATCCCGGATTCGGACAACGCTTGTGGTTGCTCGTTGCGGGACATCTCGTTGATGAGTTGAAAATACACGTCGCTGATGGATACCACAACGTCCACCTGGCTTTGATAATCCCCAAACCCATTCTTAACATAACTGGCCTTGGCCGGACAGGGGGAGATGAAACACACGCCGATGTCCTCCGGGCTCCATTCCGGATGCGCTTCGAGCGCTTGCTTGCGTGCTTGTTTCGCCGCGATTTCCATCGGCGGCAACAGCCGCAGAACGTTCTCTTCCAACGAGGGGAAACGCAGCGCTATCAACCGCGCAACCACCGGACAAGATGCGCTGATGATGGGTTTGCGCACCCCTTCGGTGTTGAGATATTGGCGGGTGTAGGCGGACACGAGTTCCGCCGCCTTCGACACTTCGTATACCTCGTCAAAGCCGATGCGGCGCAATCCGTCCAAAACGTAATCCACATCGTCCAGATTATCAAATTGTCCATATAAAGCGGGGGCGGGAAGAGCTATCTTCCATTTGAAACGTTGCATATCGTCCAGCTTGCCGCAAACCGCTTTTTTCGCTTTGTGTGGACACACGCGAATGCACTCACCACAATCAATACAGCGTTCCTCATTAATCACCGCGTGACCATCACGGATGCGAATGGCTTCCGTGGGGCAGCGGCGTACACACGTGGTGCAACCGGTACATTTATGCGCGTCCAAAAATACGGAGTGCTCATATGTATACATATCGTTTACCTGCCCTGTGTATCAATTCTCCAACAACACACGCATGGTGATGCGCGTCCCGCGGCCCACCTCCGATTGAATGTCCATCTCGTCGGTATACCGCTTCATGTTCGGCAAGCCCATACCGGCCCCGAACCCCAGCGAGCGAATCGCATCCGGTGCGGTGGAAAACCCAGCCTGCATCGCTTGCTCTATGTTCGCAATGCCGGGACCATTGTCTTGTAAAACAATCTCAATGGCGTCTTCGGCCACCACCACCTCGGCGTGTCCGCCACCGGCGTGAATCACCATGTTGATTTCTCCCTCATACATAGCAATCGACACCCGACGGATAACCTCCGGCGGCAGTCCTAAGCGACGCAGGTTTTTCTTTACCTGCACCGACGCCTGCCCCGCCATGGTGAAATTCTCTCCATCCACATCAAAGTGAAACGATAACGCCCCGCTCATGCTGACGTCTCCCGCACTTTGTTGCCAACCAGACCGTTGCTGTACAAAAGCCCGCAGGCTTCATACATTCTCTTGTCGGTGGCGAGCAACACCATGCCGCTTTCTTCTGCCAGCTGAATCATCTCCGGCGTCGGCTCTTTCGAGCGGACAAATACGATGCAGTGCATGTCCATCATCACCGCCGTGCGGATAACCTGCGGATTTACCAGTCCGGTGAGCAACACCGCCTGGTCTTTCACGTACGCGAGCACGTCGCTCATCATATCGCTGCCGCAAGCGGAATACACGTGGTCACCCAACCGCTCTTCTCCCACAATAACACGGGCGTTCAACAATTCTTGGATGGTGCAGATTTTCATAACGGCTCGTTCCTTTACTAATTATTCGGCGTATTTTGCCAAAATGTCGTCTACATCGTCCACCGTCAGACGACCGTACACATCTTCGTTAACCGTAAGCACGGGAGCCAGGCCGCAAGCGCCGATGCAACGGCAAGCCGTCAGGCTGAATTTGCCGTCCGGTGTGCACTCGTCCGCACCGATACCCAGTTTCTCGCTGAGCTTGTCAAAAATATCGCCGGCGCCTTTTACGTAGCAGGCGGTACCCAAGCACACCGAAATGTTATATTTGCCCTTCGGCGACAGGGCGAACTGCGCGTAAAACGTGCTCACCCCATATTCCTTTTCCAACGGAACACCCATGCCGTCGGCGATGATTTGTTGCACCTCGATCGGCAGATACCCGTAAATGTCCTGCGCTTTTTGCATAACGCCCATCAGATTGCTGCTGTCGTGCTTGTTTTCTTCAATCACGCGACGCAATTCCGCCTCCTGCTCCGGCGTTCCCGCGAACGGAAGCGAACTGATTTTCTTTTGCATTTGCCTTTGTCCTCCTTTGGATAGTTTGTCCGGCAGTGTGCGGCATCGCTGTCGCCAAAAACCGACGCCACGCTATGCACGCACTGCTCTGCTTATTAGTATAGCATATCTATTCTGCATATGCCAGTCTTTTTTCAAAACAAAACTAATTTTTGTTAATTTTTCGACAATTCCGTTTCTTCTTGCCGATTTTCGTGATTCAACCACCTCATCTAAACGCAAAAAAGAACACATCTTTGTCGGATGTGTTCTTTTATTTCCCGCTTTTTGTTTATTATCGCGCGTTGTGTTCTTTGAGCGCGCGTTCCGCTTCTCGGCGCATATCCCGCCGCGCCGCGTCCTCACGTTTGTCATACAACTTTTTGCCGCGGCAAAGACCAACCTGCACCTTCACGCGACTCCCCCTGAAATACAACGACAGCGGTACCAGCGCATAGCCCTGCTGTTTGGTGATACCAAACAAACGCATGATTTCCCGCTTGTGTAACAACAATTTGCGCACACGCAACGGGTCGCGGTTGAAAATATTGCCTTTATCATAGGGACTGATGTGCATCCCGTTGACAAACATTTCTCCGTCCACGATGGAACACCAAGCGTCTTTCAGATTGACGCCGCCCTGACGCAGGGCTTTCACCTCGGTGCCGCACAGCGCAATCCCCGCCTCAAAGGATTCCTCCACAAAATAGTCGTGAAAGGCTTTTCGGTTTTCGGCTATGGTTTTGTTTTTGCTTTTCTCCGCCAAGGTGTACATCCCCTTTTACACAGAATATATATAATAGGTATATATATATAATATATTACGCGTTACAGCTCGCTGCGCCCCTCCAACGAACGCGAAAGCGTGACCTCGTCAGCGTATTCCAAATCGCCGCCCACAGGAATGCCGTACGCCAACCGCGTCACTTTAATGTTCAGCGGTTTAAGCAGCCGCGACAAATACATGGCGGTGTAATCCCCCTCCACGGTGGGATTGGTCGCCATGATAACCTCGGTAACCCCTTCGTCCGACAGCCGATGCAACAACTCTTTCACACGCAACTGCTCCGGACCGCGGCCGTCGAGAGGGGAGATGGTGCCGTGTAACACGTGGTACAGTCCGTTATACCCTCTGGTGCGCTCAATCGCCGGCACGTTGCGCGGATCCTCCACCACGCAAATAACCGAACGATCACGCCGCACGTCTTCGCAAATCGGACAACGCGGGCTGTCGGTCAAATTACAGCAAATCGGGCACTCGTGGATGCGCGTGCGCGCCTCTTCCACCGCCTGTGCGAGCGCCTGCGCGTCTGCTTGCGGCATATATAGCAAGTGAAACGCCAGCCGATTAGCGGATTTCCGCCCGATGCCGGGCAGGCGTTCCAGGTGCTCTGTTAATTTCTCTAACGGCAGATTTGCATACGCCATATCTCCGACTCCTTAAAACATCCCCGGCAAATTCATGCCGCCGGTGATTTTTCCCATTTGCTCTTCGGCGTCTTTCGCGGCAGCGCGCACCGCCTCGTTGACCGCCGCCATGATGAGGTCAGCCAGCATGTCTGCGTCTTCCGGATCCACTACCTCCGGCTGAATTTCCAGCGTCGTCAGGCAATGTTTTCCATCCACAGTAGCCGACACAGCGCCGCCGCCCGCTGTCGCGGTGTAGGTTTTTTCTTCCAACTCCTGCTGGGCGCGGGCCATGTCCTCTTGCATTTTCTGCGCCTGGCGCAACATGTTTTGCATATTTCCGGGTCCGCCGCCCATGCCTTGTGGCAATCTCGCTTTCATTCTATTTGTCCACCTTTCCGGTTTATGTGTTGTATTCTTTCACCGCAATGCCGGCCTGTCTGCCGGTGTGCAACAGTTGCGAAAGCGGGTCTTCCTCTTTCTTCACAGCCACCGTGCGACGCAACCCCATGCGATAGGAAACGCCGGCCACTTTTTTCACCGACTCACGCAACACTTCTTTGTTGTTGCCGGTTTCCAGCAACGTCTTAAACAACGCGTTTTCCGTGCATATAAGCAACATATCATCCTTCAAAACGGCCCGCGAATCCGCCAACACGCCATACAGCGGCGCACAGGTTTCTTGCAATATGTCCAGCACCTCGCCCCACTGGGTGAACGCCTGCTCGCGGGTGGCGGGTTCGGCTGGGATTTCCGCCTTTGCGGGCGCCGGCACTGCCGCCGGTGTAGATTCGGGCGAGGGTTCGGGCGCCGGCTCTGCATCAGCCACAGGAGGAGCGGCCGGCGGATTCGGCGCGGGGGTGGTTTCAGCATTTGCCGGCACCGGTTGTTGCAACGCCGATGCCGTCGGATCCACGGGGCGCTCGCCGCTGCGCAACGCCTGTTCCAGCGTGTGTATGCGATTGAGTAACGCTGCCGTGCCGGTGTCCAGCGCGGGATCACACAAGCGTAACACCGCCATTTCCATCTCCACCCGACGGGAAACCCCGCCGCGCAGACGGTCTAACGTATCTTGCAGCACTTCCAGTATATGCAAAATCCCCGGCAGGCCGAGTTGCTGCGCCAGCCCACGCATCTGCTCTATCTCTTCCGGGGCGGCCATCACCAACTCCCCGGGTTGCGCGACGCTGCTCAACACCATCAAATTGCGCATATAGCCAATCCACTCGCCACACAAACGCTCCATGTCCTTGGAACTTTGGTACAGCCGGTCCACCAGCGCGAGCGCGCCGGCGGCATCCCGTCTATGCACACAACCGGTGATGTCCGCCAACAACTGCTGGCTCGCCATGCCGGTCACAGCCGCCACGTGAGCCGCGTCGATATCCTGCCCGACGGCGGCGCATTGGTCCAGCAAAGACAACGCGTCCCGTAACGCCCCGTCCGCCAATCTGGCAAGCAACAGCGCCGCATCCGGTGTCACGCGCAAGCCTTCCTCTTCCGCCACGTGTTGCACGCGCGCGGCAATCGTCTGCGCCGGAATGCGATTAAAGTCAAACCGCTGACAGCGAGAAAGAATGGTGGCCGGCAATTTGTGCACCTCGGTCGTAGCCAGCACAAAAATCACGTGCGCCGGCGGTTCTTCCAGCGTTTTCAGCAGAGCGTTAAACGCACCTGCAGATAACATATGCACCTCGTCGATGATATACACGCGATATTTCCCCTCAACCGGGGTGAACACGACCTCGTCTCGCAGCTCCCGGATGCTGTCCACGCCGTTGTTGGACGCCGCGTCAATCTCGGTCACGTCCAAAATCGAGCCATCATCAATGCCGCGGCAAACCGCGCACGCATTACACGGGTCGCCCGCCACCGGGTGCTCGCAGTTGACCGCTTTGGCCAATATTTTGGCGCAGGTGGTCTTGCCCGTTCCGCGACAGCCTGTGAATAAATAGGCGTGGGACAGACGGTTGTTTTGTATTTCGTTTTTCAGCGCCGTGATAACGGTATCCTGCCCGCACACATCCGAAAAAGTGCGGGGGCGCCATTTGCGGTATAGAGCCTGATACAACACGCTCATCTCCCTTTTGGTTTATAAAAAAGCCATACGCTCTCGGGCATACGGACAGACGGATTGTCTGCGGCACACGGACATCAACCGCTTAATGCTGCTCGGTTCCCCGCCTGACATGGTTCACGGCGCACCGTCGCACAGGACCCGCCCGCCCGTATGCCCCAAAGCGTACGGCCTCTTATCTAATATAGTATACACCATAACCCCACATAAATCAACCGCTATTTTTTAGTCCAAGCCCTTGTCGGCGGCATAAGTCGTCCCGCCGCAACATACAGTATAGGGGTGATGGTTTTGAAAAAAAGTTCTGTGGCAATCAAACTTTCTGTTAGGCCTATACTGCGCTTGTTGGCGGCCACCGCGGCGGTGGCGGTCACGGTTGCGCTGCCCCTAAATTGGGGACAAGTGGCGCGGGCACTCACGTTGGTGGCCGCCGGCTTGCGGCAGCCGGAACAGGCGGCGGCCGTGCTCGGCGCGCATCTAACCACCGAAACAGAACCAACGGTGCAAATCATACAGCTGCCCGACAAAACAAACAAGTCGCCGACGCAAAAGCCGCAACCCACTACCCCCGTGTATCCCACCGCCCTGTCCATCACCCCGCCCGGGGCGGACGGCTCCGGCGGCAAAATCTATGAGAAAAAAATGACCACCGGCGACACGCTTCTCACCGGCATAGCCACACTCAACCGCAGCGGCACGTCCGTGGACATCGCGGCCGCGCTCAAACGCGCCCTTTCCCAGCGTTGGCAACAAACCGACGCCCCGCAGGTTTTGCTTATTCACACACACACCACCGAAGGGTATATGTTATACGATGCCGGCTATTATAACGCCGCCGACCGCGCCCGCACCAAAGACGAACAACGCAACGTCTGCGCCGTCGGCGAGGCGGTCAAGGCTGCCTTGGCCGCGCAAGGTATCACCGCCCTGCACGACACCACCATACACGACAGCCCGCAATATTCGGGCGCGTATACCCGCTCCGCCAAAACGGTGCAAACGTATCTGAAAAAATATCCCACCATACAAATCGTGCTCGACCTGCACCGAGACGCCATCATGGAAGGGGACAGCGGCTTGGTTAAGCCGACCGTCACGATAGACGGGCGCAAAGCCGCCCAAATGATGCTGATTGCCGGCGTGGTCAGCACCAAAAACCTGCCGCACAAGCACTGGGAACAAAATCTCACACTTGCCACCCGTTGGCAAAAAGCGCTCACCGATGCATATCCGGGCATCATGCGCCCACTCAACACCGTGGCCAGCCGCTATAACCAGCACCTATCTCCCGGCTATTTGCTCGTTGAGGTGGGCAGCGAAGGCAACACGCTGGACGAGGCGGTATATTCCGGGTATCTGTTGGGCAAAACATTGGCAGAACTTTTGCGCTGACGGAGGTGTTTGCTTGAAACCCAAACGACGGATTCCCCTCGGTTCCTTTTTCGCCGCATTGCTTTTAACGTTGTGCGTTTTAGGGTTTGGCGGCGCCTGTCTGCTCATCGAATATAACACCCGCCACACCCTATACGGAGAAACCGGGTTGCCGATTTCTTATCGTCTGGAACAAGGCGTACCGGTGCTCACCGGCACCGACACCGACACCCCTTTGCTGTCGGTGCCCGCGGCGATCGGACAGGCCGCTTTTTCTGCGGTTTCTCCCGGCAAACGGATACTCTTCACCCTTTGGCGCGGGGAGGCCGCCGCCGCAAAAACGCTGTGGACATTTTTCTCTTCTCCTGACGCCGCGGACCAATAGGTCGGCGGCGTTTTTGTGTGCAAAGCGCCATTTGACAAACCCCACCTCGTCCTGTACAATAAACACAAACTTGCCTCAAAGGAGAGAGTGTATCATGTCCCACACCATCGTCGCCATTTCCACCCCCGCCGCCCCTGCCGGGCTGGGCGTCGTTCGCCTGTCCGGCGCGGATGCTATCCCCATCGCCGAGCGGGTTTTTCGCCCGATGGACAGCGCCCGTGCCTTGCACGCGCTGCCGGGATACACCGCCGCTTACGGGCGTGTCGCGGACGCATCCGGAAACATCGACGATTGTGTCGCGCTGGTTTTCCGCGCGCCGCATAGTTATACCGGCGAGGACGTGGTGGAACTCTCCTGCCACGGGGGGCTGTTCTTGTTGCAACAGGTGCTGCGCGCCTGCTTGGATGCCGGCGCCAAACCCGCCGCGCCGGGTGAATTCACACGGCGCGCTTTTGTGAACGGAAAACTCGACCTCACACAAGCCGAAAGCGTGATGGATCTCATCGCCGCGAACGGCCGTCTTGCCGCACGCACCGCCCTCGCCGCGCGGGAGGGGAACACCGCCCGCCGTCTGCACGAGGTGAAAGAGCGCCTGTTGGCGGTCGCCGCCCAATTCAGCGCCTATATCGATTACCCCGACGAGGATATTCCGGAACTGCGCCCCACGGCTTTGGCAGATACCATCGCGGGCGCTCGCGAAACGATGGAATCTCTGCTCAGCACCTTTGAAGCCGGACGCGTTTTGCGGGAGGGCATCGATGCCGCCATCGTTGGCAGCCCCAACGTGGGAAAATCCACGCTGATGAACCGTCTCGCCGGATGCGAGCGCAGCATCGTGACGGACGTTGCGGGAACCACCCGCGATATCGTGGAGGAAACCGTGCGCTTGGGAGACGTGTTGTTGCGCCTCTCGGACACCGCCGGCATTCGCGCAACCGATGACCGCGTGGAAACGGTGGGCGTAGAAAAAGCCCGCCGCCGTTTGCAAGACGCCGCGCTCGTTTTGGCGGTCTTTGACGGCACACGACCGCTGGATGATAACGACCGAGAAATCGCCCGCCAAGCCGCCGCATCTGCCTGCATCGCTATCATTAACAAAGCCGACCAGCCGCAGCGTATCGACCGCTCTTGGGTGGAACAACAATTCCACTACGTAGTCCCCTTGTCCGCGAAGGATGGGCGAGGCACAGACGCACTCACCGCCGCGGTGGCGAAACTCACCGGCGTCGAAGCCCTACACGCCGCCGAACCGGTGTTGGCCACCGAACGGCAACGCCTGTGTGCGCAAGAGTGCCTTGCCTACTTGCAAGAGGCGGCCGCCGCTTTGGACAGTGGGTTGACGTTGGATGCCGTTTCGGTCAGTTTGCACGCCGCCATCGACGCTATCCTGTCCTTGACCGGCGAGCGTACCACCGAGGCCATCGTCGAGCAAGTGTTTTCTCGTTTTTGTGTCGGTAAATAAAAAACCCGCCGGAGCAGGCAAACAAACGCTCCGGCGGGCTTTCTTTTTATTTTCGGGTTATTTGCAAATACGCGTATCCACCGCACAAGAAACGGTCGTTTCCAAACCCAAACCGATACCCTTTGTTTTGCAGGTGCTGGTTGACCGGCGCCTGCGGGCCGTAAACGTACATCTGCAAATACATCGCCAGGTCGGTTTCCTCTCCCACGTACACAAGCAGATATCCATCCCGGTTGTTGCTCAGGTATTCTAGGGCTGTCTGGTAGTTTGCCGGCGCTTTTTGCCGACCGTCCAACGCCATGCAAAAGGTCTTTTCCGGCGCAAACGCTGTGCCGACACAAACCGGCACACGTATGGCGCCGCTATCCACGGTGTGGGTTTCGGCAAACACGCTGTCGGTGCGGTTAAAATACAGATAATATCCGACACCCGGCATCTCCACATCATCCCACGTCACATCCATGTTGTACCAATCGCTGCCGATTTTCACAGCGTTCCACATGTGCGGGCCGCCATGGCCGATGCCCACAATTTGTGTGGCGTTGATGCCGACACAATAGCACAAATACTGAAACAGTTTCGCATACCCTTCACACGCCGCCTTTTTTTCGCACGCGGCACCGTAAACGTCATACGCACGCGAATAGGGTTTTCCGTAAACCAGCGTCTGATCCGCGGAATCGTGATCATATGCCACCGTCTCGGTGATGTAGTCGTGAATGGCCTTTTCTTTTTCTATATCCGACAAAGCGGGCGAGACGTCCGCCAAAACCGCCGCAACACGGGCGTTAAACGCCGCGATTTGGTTGGCGATCGTCTGGCGGTTAGCCGCCGGCACAACTTGTTGTTTGGCGTCTAAGGTGTCTATGGCGGTCCCGTCCATATAATACAGAATGATGTACAGCACCTTGTTGTCCGACGTATACATCAGCGACACGAATTTCGACACCCAGAAAAACTGTGGGTTGTCTGCAAACACTTTATCCAACAGGGCAGTGGCTTGGTCCGGTTTCAGCGCGTGCTTGGTTATGTCCACAAAATTGTCTGTGTTTTCCACCGCGGTCACGATGCTTTTATATATCGTCTGTTCCTTTGCCGACAGGCCGGCGTATTGATAATACGCCGTCGCCGCCAGAGCCTTGTGTGCGGTGTTCACCTGCACGTTCTGGTTCATGTCGGGGGCTGTTTCTTTCGGAGGTTGCACCACGCCGCCTTGCGGCACACGAATCTCCTCAACCACCGTCTGGTTTTCCACAGACACTTTGTGCCCATTTGCCGACGTCCCTGCCTGCGGTTTTGCTGCTACCGCCCGCTTGGTCGTGGTTGCCGTCCGTTTGCTGGACGCGCTTGTGTGGGCGGCGGTTGTGGTGGTCTGCGCGGGCGCGCCGGTGGTTTCGGTTATGTGTGTCGGTTCGGTGAACTCTGTCACACCAGCAGAAGACGTGTTGATCACCGTCTGTTTGGTGCACGCCGTCAAGCAAAACAGGATACACAAACTCAAACCAACAGCGGTTATACGTTTTTTCATGTGTGGCGCCGCCCCTTTCTGTCGAAACTTGTATTTCCGTACTATTATAGTATACCAAACGATGGTCGTTTGTGCAAGCAACCAAAAAAGGCACTGTTCCATTGCGGAACAGTGCCTTTGCTTTGGTGAAGTCCAAATTAGGCGTTGACCTTCTTAGCGAGGGCGGACTTTTTACGCGCTGCGGTATTCTTGTGCAGCAGTCCCTTAGCAACAGCCTGGTCAATCTTCTTCGTAGCCAAACGAACGGCCTCGGCAGCGTTCTCACCGGAAGCGATAGCCGCGTTCGCCTTCTTAATCTCGGTCTTCAAAGCAGAGCGGTTGGCCTTGTTGCGAGCCGTTTTAACAGCGATGACCTTAACACGCTTTTTAGCGGATTTAATGTTGGGCATGGTCACACCTCCTCTTAACATCGAATAAACAGATAAATCACGCACACAATATATTAACACCAATCCTTAAAAAATGCAACAAAAATTTTTCATAAAGGCATCTTTTTTCAAAAAACACACGCGAAAGGGGCCGTTTTCTATGTTTTGTCGTACCGATTTGGCCATTGAAGCCGTCGCTGACACCGAAAAACTCACCGCCGAGGACGTGGAACAAAAACACACCTCTCTCGGAGATATGGACGTTACCCGATTGCAGGTTCGCTCTGAACGGGGAGAGCAGGCGCTCGGCAAGCCGCGGGGGATATACATCACCGCCCAGATGCCGCCCCTGTCCGACGATGAGCGGCGGCTGACCGAGCACGCCCAACGCATAGGGACGGAACTCTCCACCTTATTGCCGGAAACCGGCACCGTGCTGGTGGTGGGACTTGGCAACCGCACCGTTACGCCGGACACGCTCGGGCCGGCGACGGCCGATATGGTGTTGGCAACGCGGCACATTCGGGGGGAGTTCGCGCGCACCGCCGGTCTCACCGACCTGCGCCCCACCGCCGTGCTCACGCCGGGCGTGCTGGGACAGACAGGCACCGAAAGCAGCGAAATCGTGCGCGGCGTGTGCCGCGAGATACAGCCCGCCGCCGTGTTGGTCATTGACGCGCTCGCCGCGCGCAGCGTGGAGCGGCTCGGGCGCACCGTACAGCTGTGCGACACCGGCATCGCGCCCGGCTCCGGCGTCGGCAACAACCGCCACCCGCTAAACGAAGAGGTGCTCGGCGTGCCGGTCATTGGCATGGGGGTGCCGACGGTGGTGGACGCCGTCACGCTGGTGCGGGAGCTGTCGCCCGCACCAAACACCGCCGAGCATCCCGCCTCTCCGGAGGCGCTCATGATGGTCACCCCGCGGGAAATCGACATCGTCATCAGCCGCGCGGCACGCCTGATGGCTATGGCCATCCACGCCGCCTTGCAACCTGCCTATTCTCCGGCAGAACTGGTGGCGGTTGCCCGCGGCATCTAACCGCCACCCCTTGTCCTCACGCCAACGATGTGCTATACTGAAACAAAGAAAAAAAGGGGGGGATTGCATGTCGTCTGCTGCATCGTCGAGCCGCCGTTTCGCGCTGTTGGACACCTATCGCGGTTTTATTATCCTACACATGATAGCGTTTCATTTTCTGTACGACGCCTTTGTTCTGTTCGGCGAAACCCCCTTTTGGTACACCCAACCCGGCCCGCACCTGTGGCAACAATATATCTGCTGTTCGTTCATTCTGTTATCCGGTTGGGTATCCGCCTACGGGCGGCGGCATGGCTTTCGGCGCGGGCTGATCGTAAACCTGGCCGGTCTGCTTGTAACAGCCGTATCCCTTATGTTTATGCCGGATGCCCCCGTTTGGTTCGGCGTACTGAATCTGCTCGGTTGCGGCATGTGGCTCATCGCCGCGCTGGACCGTCCGCTCGCCAAAACGCCCGCCCCCGCGGGATTGGCTGTTTCTCTGTCGCTGTTTGCGCTGTTTCGCCATGTAGCCACCCGCAAAATCATGCTCGGCGACTGGACGCTTTGCCGTCTGCCCGCTTGGCTGTACCGCTCCAACTGGCTTGTGCCGTTTGGTCTTCCACCGCGCGGGTTTGCCTCGGCGGATTATTTCCCCCTATTGCCATGGCTGTTTTTGTACATAGCCGGCTATTTCCTGGGACGGTGGGTGAGCGAACAGCCGTTTTGGAACAAACTCGGGCACAAAGACCTGCCGTTTTTGTCTTGGCTGGGACGCCACAGTTTGCTCATTTATTTGTTGCATCAGCCTCTTTGTTATGCCATCTGCTGGCTCATCTGGAGATAAAAAAGAACACCCGCCGAGTTGGCGGGTGTTCTTTTGTTATATTTTGGTGCGTTTATACAATCTGTATATATTATCGCATGTTGTCGGTGCGTTCCATGAGCACGGTAAGCGCGGCGAGCGGTGCGGTTTCACACCGTAAAATGCGCGGGCCCATCGTAGCGACACGTCCACCGGCGTCACGTACCGACTCCACCTCTTCGGGAGCAAAGCCGCCCTCCGGCCCAATCACCAGTGACACCGCTGTTTCTGCCGGTGAAACCAACTCGCCGAGCGGCGCACCACCGCCCTCATAGCAAAGCAGTGTGTTTTCAGACTGCCAACGGGACAGTGCCTGCTTAAAGGTGAGCGGCAACTCCACCGTCGGCACGATGCCTCGACCGCTTTGTCCGGCGGCCTCGGCGGCAATCTTCTGCCAGCGGGCTTGTTTCTTAGCGGCGTCTTTGCTGTCCACCCGCGCGACGCTGCGTGCGGTCACCACCGGCACCAGACGCGT
Organism: Clostridia bacterium; assembly: GCA_017423825.1. Lineage (GTDB taxonomy): Bacteria > Bacillota > Clostridia > Oscillospirales > Acutalibacteraceae > UBA5905. The sequence goes on from JAFPCP010000080.1 coordinate 18,545, forward strand.
CACGCCCAGTTCCACGGATTTTTGGATAATCCAGTCCCATTTATCTCCTTTGGGGAAACCCATATACAAGGTCACCGACAGCGAGGGTTCCGCCACGGACGCTGTCACAGCGTCCACCACAGCCGTCACGCGGTCGCGTTCCACCGCTGTGATGGTGCAGGCATAGTCCCCGCCGACGCCGTCACACAGCGTCAGCGGTTCGCCGACTTTCATGCGCAGTGCACCGGCAACGTGCCGGGCGTCCTGCCCCTCTAACACGATAACACCGCCCACCTTGGACGGCTCCTCCACAAAAAACCGCGACATGCGCTCGCCTCCTTCTTTATGCTGTGCGCCGCGTGACGAGACACAGCCAACCGCCACGCTCGTGACGGTGCGCGACCGTGAAGCCGCAAGCGTGCAACGCCTCGACTACGTCCGTTTCCCGCGTGTCAATGATGCCGGACACGATATACACCCCATCCGGCGCCAACAACGGCGGCACCGCCGGGGATAAGGCGATAATGGCGTCCGCCACAATGTTTGCCGCTATCACCGGATACTGCCCGGCAACATCCTGCGCCAAATCTCCCTGCCGGATGGTATACCGCGGCTCGGTCAGCCCGTTGAGTGCGCCATTTTCAATGGCGGTGCGCACCGCCAGACTGTCTATGTCCACACCCAGCGCGGTGCCGGCGCCAAACAAACACGCCGCAATAGATAAAATACCGCTGCCACAACCGATATCCAAGAAATCGCAACCGGGGGTAATATACCGTTCCAGCGTTTCCAGCACGAGGCGCGTGGTATCGTGCCCGCCGGTGCCAAACGCCATGCCGGGGTCAATCGACAGCACCGCGCGCCCGTCTGCGTTGTCCGCGCTCTCCCACGAGGGGCACACCAACAACCGCTCACCCACCGGCAAGGGCTTGAAATACTTTTTCCAGTTGTTTGCCCAATCCTCTTCTCGCACCATTTCCGCGTCCACGCGGTTTTGTATGCCGGCGGCGGCCAGCCTCTCCCGCAAAAACGCCACCGCCTCCGCGGGGTTGTCTGCGGGGTCAATGTATAAATGGATGATGGCGGTGTCGCGGTCGCGTGCGAGCAACTCCTCGTCAATAAGGTCTATGTGCGCAATCTCCCGCGCGCCTTGCTCCAAGTCGCTGTAATCTTCAATATAAATGCCGTACGACACCACCATATTGGCAATCGCCGACGCCTCTTCCACGTCTTTGGTGGAAATGCGGATGCATACCTCTGTCCAATCCATGCTATACTCCTTTTATGTTTCCTTTTTTGTATTTTACCATTATCTTGCGCGGGTTTCAATCTTTTTGTCTTGTCAATGACACAAAAAAATGATACAATGATAGCACTTATCTAGGAATGAGGTGCCGCTTTGGCTGACATCAAACAACACATTCGCAATTTTTGCATCATCGCCCATATTGACCACGGCAAATCCACCCTCGCAGACCGTCTGTTGGAAAAAACCAACACCGTCGCTCTGCGGGATATGGAAGCGCAGCTGTTGGACAGCATGGACCTGGAACGCGAGCGCGGTATCACCATCAAGGCGCACGCCGTGACACTCAACTACACCGCCGCCGACGGCGAGGAATACACCTTCAATCTCATCGACACCCCCGGCCACGTGGACTTTAACTACGAAGTGTCCCGCTCGCTCGCCGCCTGCGAGGGGGCGCTGCTCATCGTGGACGCATCCCAGGGCGTCGAGGCACAAACCCTCGCTAACACCTATCTCGCCGCCGAGCACGGGCTGGAAATCATCCCCACCATCAACAAAATCGACCTGCCGGCGGCCGACCCGGAACGCGTGCGGCAGGAAATCGAGGATATCATCGGCATCGACGCCTCCGAGGCGCCCGCCATCTCCGCGAAAGCCGGCATCAACATCGAACAGGTGCTGGAATCCATCGTGAAGCTGCCGCCGCCCCAAGGCGACGACGCGCTGCCGTTACAGGCGCTCATTTTCGACAGTTATTACGACAGTTATCGCGGGGTGATTGTGTATTTCCGCGTGATGAACGGCGTCGTCAAGGCGGGGGATACCATCAAAATGATGGCCTCCGGCGCCACGTTTGACGTCGTCGAGGTGGGCATTATGCGCCCCGGCCGCTTGGAGCCATGCCGCGAATTGCGGGCGGGACAGGTTGGCTATCTGGCCGCCTCCATCAAAACCGTCGGTGACGCCCGCGTGGGCGACACCATCACCCTCGCCTCCCGTCCCGCCGACGCGCCGCTTCCCGGCTATCGCAAAGCCAACCCCATGGTCTATTGCGGCGTGTTCCCCGCGGACGGCGCCCATTACCAAGACCTGCGCGAGGCCTTGGAGCGCCTGCAACTCAACGACGCGTCCCTCACCTTTGAACCGGAAACCTCCGTCGCGCTGGGCTTTGGGTTCCGGTGCGGGTTTTTGGGGCTTTTGCACATGGAAATTATCCAAGAACGCTTGGAACGCGAATATAACCTCGACCTTATCACCACCGCACCCAGCGTTATCTATCGCGTGACGTTGCAGGACGGCTCGGTGGTGCTGGTGGATAACCCCACCAACTATCCCGACCCCACCACCATCGCCATGGCCGAAGAGCCGATTGCCGAGGCGCACATCTACGCGCCCAACGACTACGTGGGCAGCATCATGGAGCTGTGCCAGGAGCGCCGTGGCGTGTTCAAGGACATGAAATATCTCGACCCGACGCGGGTGGATATTCATTACGAACTGCCACTTAACGAAATCATCTATGACTTCTTTGACGCGCTGAAATCCCGCACCAAAGGATATGCCAGTTTCGATTATGAGCTCAAAGGCTACGTCAAATCCGACCTGGTGAAACTGGACATCCTGCTCAACGGCGATATGGTGGATGCACTGTCCTTTATCCTTTTCTCCGGCAACGCCTATACCCGTGCGCGCAAAATGTGCGAAAAATTGCGCGACCATATCCCGCGCCAGCTGTTTGAGGTACCGATACAGGCTGCCATCGGCGGCAAAATCATTGCCCGGGAAACCGTGCGCGCGATGCGAAAAGACGTGCTCGCCAAATGCTATGGCGGCGACATCACGCGCAAAAAGAAACTGCTGGAAAAGCAAAAAGAAGGCAAAAAACGCATGCGCCAGCTCGGCAGCGTCGAGGTGCCGCAAGAAGCTTTCATGGCGGTGCTCAAACTGGAAGACGAATAATCACGCTCCAAGGCGGCTCTTTCGAGCCGCCTTTTTGGCCGCCCGCGGGTTTTGAGCCTGCACAAACGTGTGCGGGTGGGCGCCCCGTTTTGATGGTTCAAAAAATGAAATGAAGAACGAGAAATTGAGCAATTTGGCGTAAAAACGAGAGAAAACGAGAGATTGAGGGCTGTAAATTAAAAAAACCGGAATTTCCCCCTTGACAGGTAAAAAGCCCTGTGGTATGATACGGGCTGTTCGGTAAAAACGGTCTTGCCGCATATGGCTTTTAACCCAAAGACCGCCGACACGGGTGCAATAGGGCACCCCATCAGAATTAGGAGGATACGACTATGACTTTTATGGCAAAAGCCGGACAGGTCGACCGCAAATGGTATATCATCGACGCCGCCGGCAAACCGCTGGGCCGTGTTGCTGCGCAAGCCGCTGTGCTGCTGCGTGGTAAGCACAAACCCACCTACACCCCCCACGTGGACTGTGGCGACAGCGTGATTATCATCAACTGCGCCGAGGCTGTCCTGACCGGTAAAAAGTTGGAGCAGAAATTCTGGCACCGTCACACCGGCTGGATCGGCAACCTGAAATCCACCAAATACGCCACCTTGATGGCTCAACGCCCCACCAAGGCGATGGAATTGGCCGTTTGCGGCATGATTCCGAACAACACCATCGGTCGCGCCGCGGAGACCCGTCTGCACTGCTTTGCCGGTGCGGAGCATCCCCACGCGTCGCAAAAACCCGAAGTCTTTGAGCTGTAATGAAGGAGGAGGCAACAACCATGGATTATAATACCAGACCTTTTTTCTACGGCACCGGTCGCCGTAAGTCCTCTGTGGCTCGCGTTCGCCTGTATCAAGGCACCGGCAAAATCACCATCAACGAGCGTGATATTGACGATTATTTCGGCTTGGAGACGCTTAAACTGATTGTTCGTCAACCGTTGAACTTGACGGATTTGACCGAGAAGTTCGATATCGAATGCCGCGTAGCCGGCGGCGGTGTCACCGGCCAGGCCGGCGCCATCCGTCACGGTGTCGCCCGCGCTTTGCTGCAATACGACAGCGAAGGCCTGCGTACCACGCTGAAAAAAGCCGGGTTCCTCACCCGCGATCCGCGCATGAAGGAAAGAAAGAAATACGGCCTCAAAGCCGCCCGCCGCGCTCCCCAGTTCAGCAAACGCTGATTGGAAACGCATCCGGATTTATCTGTATTTCGAAAAGCCACAAGTCGCACGACTTGTGGCTTTTTTTTATGCTTTTTTCGCCGCCGTCCACTTCCAATGTGCCATAAAAAAGCGGCGCCGTTTCCTGAGAAACGGCGCCGCTTTTCTTCTTTATAAGTCGATGCGACCATACAACGTGGCGTTATCTTCTTTTTCCGATTCCGTGCGAACCGGGAGAGAGCCGCCATCTGCCATCGGCAACGGGTTTTGGCGGGACACAAACGCGCGCACCGGACGCTCCGGCGCGGTGATTTCATAATCCCGGTCACGGCGGTCACGGTTGCGGTTTTCGCCCCGTCCGCCACGACGACCATTTCCACGGCCACGGCTGTCGCCGGCTTTGTCCTTGTTGGGATTGTCCTCCGACGGCCCGATGATGACGTGGCGGTTGGGCTCACTGCCGACACTCCACGAGATAACGCCGTCCATATCCTGTACGGTGGTGTGAATGATGCGCCGCTCATAGGGGTTCATCGGCTCCAACGAATGACGACGGCCGGTGCGGGCAGTCTGTCCACCCAACCGACGGGCCAGCCCAACAAGCGCCTTTTCGCGTTTTTCGCGGTAATTGCCGATGTCTACCGTCACGCGGTAATAACGATTATCCGCGCGATTGGCAACCAAACCGGTCAAATACTGCAACGCATCCAACGTATCGCCACGCCGGCCGATAATAAACCCTAAATTTTCGCCATCCAGGGTAATCACGCAGCCGTTTTCTTCTTCCTTGACGTCATAGGTGCAATCCGTCACGCCCATGCCGGCCAGAACGTTTTTCAAAAAAGCACACGCAAGCGAGGCCGCGGAAACGTTCTCCGCCTCTATGGTACCTTTCACAACCGCTTGGCTACCGCCAAACAGGCCCAACACCTTTTTGCCGGGTTCTTGTAAGGTTTCAAAGGTGATTTTTTCTTCTTCTACACCAAACTCGACGGCAATCAAAGCCTTTGCCTCTTCAATCGAAGCGGCTTCTTTTATCAATTCTTTTTGCATGATGCCATTCACTCTCCTTTATCTTCAGCGGGCACATCTGCGCCGTCTTTCTCCGCGGGGGCATCCGGAGCGTCAGAGGTGGCCGGTTTGGCCGGTTTCTTTTTGCCCTGCCCTTTAGCGGCGGCGCGTTTTTCGTTCTCTTCCCGCTGCCAGGCTGCCTGCTCTTCCAGACGGGCGGCTTTCAGCCGCGCTTTATCTTCTGCTTTCTTGCGCCGACGCTCGGCGTATTCCGCCTCGGCCTGCGCGCGCGCTTTGGCGGGGCTGTACATCGTATTGAGTATCACCGTCTGCACAATGCCCAACAGGTTGGAGAACACCCAGTAGACCGCCACGCCGCCCGGTACCGTAAACGCAATAACCAGCGAAAACAGCGGCATACCATACATCATCGGACCACTGGTGCAACCCGCCGCCTGCTGTTGCTCCTGGGACATGGACGCTTTGGAATAGCGCATGGAAATGATGCTGGATAACAGCGCCGCCGCACCCGAGGCTATCGCAATCAGCCACAGCCAGTTGGGGCGAATGCCCGTGTGCGAGGGGCGTTGCAATAACGACACGCCAAAGAAACTGAAATCTTCTTTGGTTTTTTCCAATTGGTCAACCACCTGCGCCGCTTCCAGCACGGAACGGTCGTTTTCCAGCAACTTAGCTTCTATTTTCTCTGCGTGTGTGTCCAACGATTGCAACAAATACATCTCGCGATAATACGATTTTTCGCTGTATTGGCTTATGAGTTTCGCATCCTTTTTCTCATCGAGTTCGTCGGTGATGGCGGACACGCACGTGTTGATGGTTTCTGCCGGCATCTGTTGCACGTAGGTCAACGGTTTGTAAATAACGGCAATGATGCTCATCAGCACCACCATCTGCACCAGCATCGGCAAACATCCACCGGTCATGCTGACGCCTTCTTTTTCGTACAATTCCTGTTGTTTTTGCTGCATTTTCTGCCGGTCGTTGGCATACTTTTTCTGTATTCTTTCAAGGCGGGGCGCCAAACGCGCACGATCAGCCTGGCTCTTCTGTCCTTTGATGGACAGAGGGAAAACCAACAAACGCACCAGCAGCGTAAACACAAACATGGTCAAAAAATAACTCGGAATGAGTTCGTAAATCCACCGCATCACATACCCGAGCGGTGTCGCAAAAATGCTGAATATACCCATGTAAACGGACAACCTCCTTTTCAGCCGGGCGCCCGAAGATAGGTAGAGGTGGCGAACGACTTTATAAACATATTTTATTGTTGGTCTTTTGTTTCCGTCTTCCGCCACGGAAACGGAAAGCGGGTGGGCACCGGATCATACCCTCCTCGAAATAAAGGGTTGCACCGCAACACCCGCCCAACCGACAACCAAAGCCCGCCCAACACGCCAAAGCGCGTGATGGCCTCTATCGCATAGGCCGAACAAGTCGGCGTAAAACGACAAGCGGGCGGTGTGTGCGCAGAAATATACCGCTGGTACCAACGAATCAGCGCCACCAGCCAGCAACGGGGCCGCCATCGATTATTCATCCGACAAGGCCCCCAATTGTCGCAACTGCCGCTGCATAACAACTTGCAACTGCGTGCTTTTCATTTCTATTGTGCGGGCACGCGCAACAAACACGATGTCGTACCCACCCACCTGTGCACATAAAGGACGAAAAGCCTCCCGAATCACACGGCGACAGCGATTGCGCTGCACCGCACCACCCAGTTTTTTGCCGGTGGTGATGCCTACCCGCGGCTGACCGAAACGATTTTTTCGCACATAGGTGACCAACGCGGGATGTACCTGCGATTTTCCCCGGTAATATAGGGTGCGAAATTCCTTGTTAAGACACAAGGCGGTCCAGGTAGCCATGCTTTTCCTCCTTTGTCGTTTGTTCCGGTTAATAAAAAAAGCCACACGATGGTGGCCTCTTTTAATAGCTCAGACGTTTTCTGCCTTTTGCTCTTCTGCGAGCCAAAACCTTCCGGCCATTGGCAGTTGCCATTCTTTTGCGGAAACCGTGTTCCATTTTACGATGCCTTTTCTTGGGCTGGTAAGTACGAAGCATGAATGCTCCTCCTTTCATACTGGGGTAAACACTGTTCGGCGCCCAAAGACACCAATACAGCCTAACAATGTGATATTATAAACCATCCCTTATTAAAAAGTCAAGGCTTTATTGTGTTTATACGCGGATTTTTTTCGTCTCTTGTGTTTTGTGGGACAACCTAACACCATATCTTGTGCTTTTAATCTAAGGGGGCATTTGCCGCTTTTTCGCTTGCCGGACTTTTTTGTCTTGTTGCGAAAAATTTTACTGAAATAGGGAAAAATCGTTGAAAAAACCGTGTGTTTATGTTACAATAATAATATATGGACTTTGTGCGTTTTCTTTTTCTTTTTGCGAAAAAAATCCCGCCAAAAAGTCAGAAGTTTTTTAATATTTTTTTCACGAGTAGGAGTTAGTACATATATGGAATCGATTAAAGAAATATGGAACAACGTGCTTTCCATTATTCAGCAATCCGATATCAGCCGGATTGCGTACGACGTGTGGATAAGCAGCATTGAGCCGCGCGGTATAGAAGACGGCGAAATGGTTGTTTGTGTTAAAACCGAATTTCAAAAAAAGACCATTGCGCAGACCTATGCAAACAAACTATTGGATGCGTTGCAACAGGTGTTGGGTATTCCGTTAGGCTTGCGCATCATCACCAAAGAGGCTACGCCGACCGAAACCATAGACCCGCTCGGTTCTATCACCCCGATACAGGGCAACGGATTTCCTGCCAATGTTTCGGATGAGGAATATACCTTTGATAATTTCGTAGTGGGTTCTTCCAATAAATTTGCACATGCCGCCTCCCAAGCAGTCGCAAACAAGCCCGCCGGTTTGTATAACCCGTTGTTTATTTACGGCGGCTCCGGGTTGGGCAAAACGCACTTGTTGTGCGCCATTTGCAGCCAAATACAAAAAAATAACCCGCAAACCCGTATTTTATACACCAAAGGTGAAACTATGGCTAACGAACTCATCGAAGCCATACAAAACAAATCCACCAGTGAATTTCATGCCAAATATCGGCAGGTGGATGTTTTTCTGGTGGACGACGTGCAGTTTTTGAGTGGTAAAGAACAGACGCAGGTGGAATTTTTCCACACGTTTGAGACCTTACATTCCGCCGGTAAACAAATTGTGTTAACCAGTGACCGGCCACCGAAAGAAATTGCCGCTTTGTCCGAGCGGTTGCGTTCTCGGTTTGAAATGGGCCTGTTGGCAGATATTCAGCCGCCGGATTTGGAAACTCGTATTGCTATCATCCGCCGAAAAGCGCAAACCCTGGATTTGCCGATACAAGAAGACGTGGTGTCCTATATCGCCAATCAATTAAAGAGCAACATCCGGCAACTGGAAGGCGTCGTGAAACGCATGCGCGCGCAATATCTGCTGAACAACGAACAGCCGAATTTGATTGCCGCACAAAATGCCATTCGGGATATCCGCAACGACAATCAACCGGTGCCTATCACCGTAGAGCGCATCATCACCGAAGTGGCGCGTACCATGAACGTCAATCCCGAAGATATTCGTTCCAGCAAACGTTCTGCCCCCATATCGCAGGCGCGTCAGGTGGCGGCATACGTGGTGCGCAGCATCACCAATCTGCCCATGGAATCCATCGGTGAAGAATTTGGTGGCCGCGACCATTCCACCATTGTCTACGCCATTCAAAGAGCGGAAAACCAAATGAAGGAAAATTCCTCTTTGAAAAACCTCGTTAACGATATCATTAAAAACATCAGCGAATCTTAATTTTCTCGGTTATCCTGTGGATAAAACCGCAGGATAACCACCTCTATATATTATATACCTTATTATATAGACGTTTTTATTGCAATTTTCTTCGTAAAACAGGCGGCATTTTGTTCACATTTTTTCAACCTTTCACAAACAGTTTTTCACACAAAAAGGAAAATCTTAAATCTTTCCACTTTTCAAGTTTTTTTCCAAAATCTTGCGTGAATAAAGCACCCCGTTTCATACCGCAGATTAAAGCCGTTTGTTCTTCTTTTCCACAAATTCACAGTCTCTACTACTACTACTAAAAAGATTAGTATATTTTATCTATTAAAACATATAAAGGTGGGTTTTGTATGAACATCCTTTGTGACAAAACAGAATTAATTGAAGCGGTCAATAACGTACAACGTGCAGTAGCCTCTAAATCCGCCTTGCCGGAGTTGGAAGGTATTCTTATGCGTGCGCATGGTACAACGCTGTATTTGGCCGGTTTTGATATGGAATTGGGTATTACAACCACCATTCCCGCTATCATTAAAGAACCTGGCGAAATCGTGCTGTCTGCCCGTATGTTTGGGGACATTGTCCGTAAAATGCCGGGAGACCAGGTTTCTATTGAAACCGATACACGTGATAATGCCGTGATTCGCAATGAAGTAACCGAATTTTCTATTTTAGGAAAATCTGCTTCCAAATATCCGGATATTCCAAAAGTGGAAGATGGCAGTTGTGTGTCTATCTCTCAGCAGCTGTTAAAAAGCATGATACGGCAGACTATTTTTGCGGTTGCCGCTCCGAATGACCCGCGCCCGATTTATACCGGCACAAAATTTGTTCTGTTGCCGGAAGAATTACGTCTGGTCAGCGTGGACGGCTATCGGCTGGCTATGCGCAGCGAACCGATGCATAACGAAGAAACTATGCAGTTTGTCGTGCCCGGTAAAAATTTACAGGAAATTCTCAAATTATTGAAAGATGAGGAAAAACCCTGTTCTATTATTGTGGGCAGACGGCACGTGATATTTGAAATTGACGGATACGCCGTCATTTCCCGTTTATTGGATGGAGAATTTATCGACTATGAGAGAATTATTTCTCCCGAAGTAAAAACAAAAGTCACCGTCAACACCCGTGCGTTTATGGATATGGTAGACCGTGTAGCGTTGGTCATCACCGATCGTCTGAAATCTCCCATGGTTTGCCGTTTTCACGATAATTCCGTATCGGTGTCCTGTACCACCCCTCTGGGCAGCGCGAACGACTGCATTTCTGCCCAAATTGACGGAGATGAGGAAGAAATGGGCTTCAACTCCCGGTATTTGTTAGATGCACTGAAAAACAGCGAGACCGATGAAGTGGTTATTAAACTCAACGGCGCTGTGAAACCGATTATCATCACCCCCCGAGAAGGCAATCATTTTCTCTTCTTGGTACAACCGGTGTTGCTGAAAAGCAATGCAAACTATTGATTTTTATGAATAAACAAACATACACACTCAAAGGTGAATATATTCGCCTGGATGATTTGCTTAAACTGCATGGATGCGTAGAAACCGGAGGACAGGCAAAAGTTTTGATACAAAGTGGTGCCGTACAACTGAACGGCGAGGTTTGTACCCTGCGCGGAAAAAAACTGCGCGGCGGCGAAGTGATTGTCATTCCGGACACAGGGGAGGAAATCACCGTTGTTGGTTCGTGAGCTGACGTTTCGTGGTTTTCGTAATTTGCATCCGGGCCATTGGCAACCGGATACCGGCGTAAATATTCTTTATGGTGAAAATGGCCAGGGAAAAACCAATTTATTGGAAGCCTGCTGGCTGTTTACCGGCGGTCGCAGTTTTCGCGGTGCGCGGGACAGCGAAATGGTTACCTTCGGCCAGGAACAGGTGAACTTGAAACTGGATTTTTTTGCCGGCGGTCGAGACCAACAAGCGGAAATAAACATCCGCACACGGCGGCAGGTATCGCTCAACGGCGTGGCATTGCCTTCTGCGGCGCGTCTGGCCGGTGTGTTTCGCGGAGTGGTGTTTTCACCCGCACACCTCTCGCTGATTAAAGATGGGCCGGAAGGCCGCCGTCATTTCGTCGACAGCGCGTATTGCCAGCTGAAACCCGCCTATGTTGGCGCATTAACCGAATTTCAAAAAGCGCTCGCTCAGCGAAATGCTTTTCTGAAAAAAATAAAGGAACAGGGTTGTGCCTCCCGCGACGAGGAAGAACTGTTGTCGCTGTGGGACCACACCTTGGCCGCCGCAGCCGCCCGTTTGACTATTGCCCGCAGCCAATATATTTTGCATTTGCAACCGTTGGCGGCAGACATTTACAACGGCTTGTCCGGCGGTCGGGAACAACTATCCCTCTCTTGGGAATCTCCCGTTTATACACAAGATGCAACCCCTGCCGACGTGGCCAGAAATTGGGAACAACAGCTGCAAGCCGCCAGACACGCGGATAAGAGCGCTGGATTTACCACCGTCGGCCCGCATCGTGAGGATTTATCCCTTTGTTTTGGAGATAAACCGGTGCGTGTATACGGCTCGCAAGGACAACAACGATCGGCGGTGTTGGCTCTCAAATTGGCCGAAGCCTCTTTGCTGCAACGCGTAACCGAAGAACCGCCTGTGGCGTTTCTGGACGACGTGATGAGCGAACTGGACGTGTCCCGCCAAGATTATATTTTGAACCATATTGATGGGTGGCAGGTGTTTATCACCTGTTGTGAACCCTCTTCCGCGTTGCGTATGCAGGCCGGAAAGGTGTTCGAAATTAAACAAGGCGTATTAAAAGAATAAAATAATACAATAAGGATAAAAAATATGTATTTACACATAGGACAAGACGTGATGGTGCGCAAGCGAGAAATCGTGGGCATTTTCAATCTGGAAAACACGACGGTTTCGCGCAACACAAAGGACTTTCTCGCGCAAGCGGAAAAGGGCGGCGAGGTGGTATATGCCACGATGGAGTTGCCAAAAACGTTTGTGGTGTGTGCGCCCGCAGAGCGACGCACCCCGCATGAGCAACACGAGCAAACGGTATATATATCGCAACTTGCCCCGGCCACGTTATATAAACGCGCCGGGCGGCGAGAGGGCGTTTGAAGGAGGAGTCAAGAATGACAGACGAAAAAGACCTGCAACAGGACGTGAAAACCGAACAAACGTATACGGAAAACGATATACAGGTTCTGGAAGGGTTAGAAGCGGTGCGCAAGCGCCCGGGCATGTATATCGGCTCCACCGGCCCGCGCGGTTTGCACCACTTGGTGTATGAAATTGTGGATAACTCCATCGACGAGGCGCTCGCCGGGTATTGTTCACACATTGAGGTGGATATTTTGCCGGGGGATATTATCACCGTGCGCGACAACGGACGTGGTATTCCGGTCGGTATGAATGAAAAATTGGGGCTGCCGGCGGTCACGGTCGTGTTGACGGTGCTGCACGCGGGCGGTAAATTCGGCGGCGGCGGATATAAAGTCGCCGGCGGTCTGCACGGTGTAGGTTCTTCGGTGGTTAACGCCCTGTCGGAATGGTTAGAGGTGGAAATCCGTCGCGAAGGACACGTGCACACCCAGCGGTTTGAACGTGGTAAGACGGTCACCGACTTGAAAATCATCGGCGATACCGAGGAAACCGGTACGCTCGTGCGGTTTAAGGCGGATCCTACGATATTCACCGAAACGACGGAATACGATTTTGAAACGTTGCAAAAACGTCTGCGCGAGCAGGCCTTCCTCAACGCCGGGCTGAAAATTACTTTCACCGACCGCCGTGACGAGCAGGCTATAAAGAGCGAGGAATATTGCTATGAGGGCGGTATTTCCTCTTTTGTGGAATATCTCAACAAAACGCGCGGGTATTCGCCGCTTCACGAGAACGTGATTCATCTGTCCTTATCGGATGGAGAGGCTGCCGCGGAAGTTGCGTTCCAGTATAACGACAGTTACAACGATACCGTGGTGTCGTTTGCCAACAACATGCACACGGTGGACGGCGGTACCCACGAAACTGCGTTCAAAAGCGCTATCACCCGTATTTTCAACGATTATGCGGTGCGGTATAAACTGTTTAAGGATGACAAATTCCGCCTCAAAGGCGAGGACGTCCGCGAAGGTTTGATGGCGGTCGTCAGCGTAAAACTGGAAAATGCGCAGTTTGAGTCGCAAACCAAAGCCAAACTCGGCAACACCTCGATTGGTACGCTGGTCACGTCGCTGCTCAACAGCAAACTGACGGTGTATTTGGATGAAAATCCGGCGGTGGCTAAGGTTATCCTGGAAAAATCCATCAAATCGGCGCAGGTGCGCGCCGCCGCGCAAAAAGCGCGTGACGATGCCCGTAACAGCAAAAAACTCAGTTCTTTGCGCATGCCGGAAAAACTGGCAGACTGCATCTGGCGTGACCCGGAGCGCACCGAACTGTACATCGTTGAGGGTGACTCCGCCGGCGGCTCCGCCATTCAAGGGCGGGACCGCAACTATCAGGCCATTTTGTCGCTGTGGGGTAAAATGCTCAACGTGGAAAAGGCGCGGCTGGATAAGGTATATACCAACGAAAAGTTGGTTCCGGTGGTCGTTTCGTTGGGTTGCGGCATCGGCGATACGTTTGATTTGTCCAAACTGCGGTACGGCAAGGTCATCATCATGGCGGATGCCGACGTCGACGGCTCGCACATTTGCACGCTGTTGCTCACCTTCTTCTTCCGCTATATGCGGCCGCTGATAGAAGAAGGGCACGTGTACATCGCGCAACCGCCGTTGTACCGTGTATCCAAAGCAAAACAGACCTTCTACGCCTTCTCGGACGAGGAGAGAGATAAGTATATTGCCCAGTTGGGCGGTAGCGCGGACATCCAGCGCTATAAAGGTCTTGGTGAAATGGATCCGGAACAATTGTGGGAAACTACCATGGATCCGGCATTCCGTACTATGCTTAAAGTCGAGCTGGCGGATGCCGCCCAAGCGGACGAGACCTTCTCCATCCTCATGGGGGATAAGGTGGAGCCGCGCAAGGACTTTATTGAGAAAAACGCCCAGTACGTAACCAATCTGGACATCTAATCGCGGGGGGAAACACCTCGGAAAGGACAAGTATGGAGCCAGCATCCGCGGCTGTGCAGGAATGGCCGATTGATTTGAAAAAAGAAGAATTTGTGCATTGTCAAAGGCTGCTCGCGCGTATGCACGGTCCCTTGCGCAAGCGGACGGTTTTGTGGGCGGTTTCCTTTTTGTCGGCGGCTATGTTTTTTGCCACCTGCTTGTTGGATACAGCCAGAGGCGCCACGCCGGATTGGTCGCTCGTGTTCAGTGGGTTGCTGTTGGGGTTGTCGGTGTTTGTGTGCTGGTACACCCCATACCGTATGCGTCACCAAGCCGCCAGGCAATACGAGCAAAGCGTGGCTTGCGGGCAGGATTATTACGGCCGTTTGCGTGTGTATCCCACCCGCATCGAAAAGGTAGGCGATTTCGCCTCGGTGTCGCTCGCGTTAGACGAAACCACCTTTTTTGTGGAAGAAAAGGACATGATGGTGTTTGCCGGGCGCAGCCGGTTTGTGCTGGCGTTGCCGGCGCGGTGCATGACCGCGGAAATGGCGACGGCGGTGCGACAAGCGGCGGATCGTTTGCCGGTGCGCAATCGGCGGTTCTTCTCCCGGCTGCAACCAAAGGGGCTGCCGGCAGAAAAACCTGCCGTCGAAAAGGCGCAACCGCTTTGGCAACAGAAGATTCGCTTCAACGCAGAGGAGTTTGTCACCATTACACGTGCGCAGATTATTCGACGGTATTGGAAAATCGCACCTTGGTTGGCGGCGTTGAGCGTGCTCGGCGGTTTCGCGTTTGGTTGGAATGGAGAAGCCGTTTGGCCATGTGTTGCGTGGTTTTTGCTGTGCTTTGGCGCCATAACCTTGCTTAATTTGGGTTTGCCGCTTGCCCGCGCAAAAGGTTTGCGGTCTTTATCCGTAGAAACGCTGCCCTCTATGGATATTTCCGTTGACGCGCGCGGCGTACACATCGCCGCCGAAAACGGACGCGTGGGTGTGCCGTGGTCTGCGGTACAGCACGTGTACGATCGGGATGCGTTTGTGGAGATTTGCAACAAACACGGTGCTTGGTATATCCCCAAACGCTGTATCGAAGATTTTACGGCGTTTTCAGCCGTGATTGATCACTGTCGAGGAAAACAATAAGTAATAAATACAACAAAGTATACTGTTTGTATATATTTAGAAAGGCCAGGTGAGTTTAGTGGAGGAGCAATCGACCCCTATGTCTAAACTGATAACGGTGGATTTAGATAAAGAGATGCGTAAACGGTTTTTGGAATATTCCGTTTCCGTGTTGGTGGCGCGCGCCCTGCCGGACGTGCGCGACGGTCTGAAACCGGTGCATCGCCGCATTCTTTACACGATGCACGAGGATGGGCTGACGCCCGACAAGGGTTATCGTAAATCGGCCACCACCGTGGGCGACGTGCTGGGCCATTATCATCCGCACGGCGACGCGTCGGTGTATGATGCGATGGTGCGTATGGCGCAGGATTTTTCGTTGCGCTATCCGTTGGTGGACGGACACGGCAACTTCGGTTCGATTGACGGACACCCCGCGGCGGCGTATCGGTATACCGAAGCACGCATGAGCAAGATGTCGGTGGACATGCTGGCGGATATCGAAAAAGAGACCGTTGATTTCATGCCGAACTTTGACGACACCACCAAAGAGCCGGAGGTGTTGCCTTCGCGGTTCCCGAACCTGCTGGTGAACGGCTCGGTGGGCATTGCCGTGGGTATGGCGACCAACATCCCCCCGCACAACCTGTGCGAGGTAGTGGATGCGATTTGTGTGCTTTTGGATGATCCCGAGGCGGATTTGCCGGCGCTCATGGAGCATATTCAGGGGCCGGATTTCCCGACGGGCGGTATTATCATGGGGCGCGCCGGCATTCGGGCGGCCTATGCCACCGGTCGCGGGCGTATCACGGTGCGTGCGCGGGCAGAAATTGAGGAACACGGCAATCGCAATCGCATTGTGATTAGTGAAATTCCGTATCAGGTGAATAAACTCAATCTGGTGAAATCCATCATCGATTTGGTGGATGAAAAGCGCATTGAAGGCATCAGCGACGTGGTAGACCATTCCAGCATGGAGGGCATGCGGGTGGTCATCGACCTGAAAAAGGATGCGGTGCCGCAGGTGGTGCTGAACCAACTGTATGCATACACCCAAATGCAGGTCACGTTTGGCGCGATTATGCTCGCGCTGGTCAATGGTGTGCCGCGGGTGCTGAATTTGAAGGAGATGCTGGAACAGTATATCCAGTTCCAGATGCAGGTCATCACCCGACGCACGATTTTCGATTTGCGCAAAGCCAAAGAGCGTGCGCACATCGTGGAAGCGCTTAAAACCGCCTCTGACCATATTGACGAAGTCATCCAGACCATCCGGCAGTCCAAAGACATCGCCACCGCCAAGGAGCGGCTGTGTGAACGCTTTGGGTTTGACGACGTGCAGGCGGATGCCATTGTGAAAATGCAGCTCGGCCGGTTGTCCGGCTTGGAGCGCCATAAGATTGAGGAAGAATTGGCGCAGTTGCAGGCCAAGATCGCAGAATATCAAGGGATTCTCGCTGACGAGCAAAAGGTGAAAGCCATCGTCAAAGACGAATGCCTGAAAATGCGGGATAAATACGGCGACGAGCGCCGTACGGAGATTTCGTTTGTGTCCGGCGAGGTGGATATCGAAGACCTTATTCCGGAAGAAGAATGCGTGCTCACGCTGACGGATAAAGGCTATATCAAACGCCAATCCATGGATGAATATACCGTGCAACGGCGCGGCGGGCGCGGCATCAAGGGCCTCACCACGCGCGAAGAAGACGTTACCAAGACGATGTTTGTGTGTTCCAGCCACGATTACGTGATGTTCTTCACGAACATGGGGCGTGTGTATCGGCTGAAATGCTTTGAAATTCCGGAAGGAAGCCGCACGGCAAAGGGCATGAACGTTGTCAACCTCTTGCCGTTGCAGCCGGAAGAGACCATCAGTGCCATGATTCGCATGGAAGATGATGTGGAAGGGCGCTATTTGAGCATGATCACCCGCCACGGCATCATCAAACGCACTCGTTTGGGCGCTTATACCAACGTGCGTAAGAGCGGCCTCATCGCCATTGACCTGGATGAAGGGGACGAGCTGGTGCGTGTGCAGATCACCGACGGAAGCCAGCAGCTGCTGGTCGCGACGCGGTTGGGTATGGCGATTCGCTTTGATGAGAACGATGCGCGCGTGGTGGGGCGTACAGCCCGCGGCGTGAAGGCGCTGACGTTGGCCCCCGGCGATCAGGTGGTCGGCATGGAACTGTGCGACGATGAAAAGTTGTTGCTGACGGTGTCCGAGACCGGGTTTGGTCGATTGAGTGAGTTTAACGAATATCGCGTGCAGTCGCGTGGTGGTAAAGGCCTCACCAACTACCACATCGAAAAATACGGTGCGGTGGTCGGCATCGCTGCCGTTAACCCCGAGGACGACTTGATACTCATTTCCTCTGACGCTATTATTATCCGCATGCAAATGAACGAGATTCGGCAATGCAGCCGCACCTCCAAAGGCGTGAAGGTGATGAATTTTGGCAAAGCCGCAGCCGATACGGTGGTTGTGTCTATGGCCATCACCGAGCACATCGAGCCGGAGGAGACGACGGATTCTGTTGACGCAGAAGACACGTCTGTTGCCGCGCCGACGGCGGATGCCCCCGCCCAAAATGAGGCGGAATAAAGCCAAAACGGAGCCGACCGGATGAAGGTATCCGGTCGGCTCCTTACTTTGTTGCCGTTATACAAATTGTATAGCGCCTTTTGGTTGGATGGTGGAAAACTTTTTATCGAAAAAGGACGAATCCCCCCGATAAATCAAGGGTTTGCGGCATCAGATGTGGAAAAGGCCGTTGAAAATGTGAAATGTTTTAGCCTAAGTTTTTTCTAAAAGTAGAAAAAACGGGCAGTTTTTCACAATCCTGTGAAAAACCCTTGTTGAAAAGTGGAAAAATCGGTGGAAAACACATAATTTTTAACAAATTCCACAAAACTACCAAAAAATCAGGAAAAGGCACGGATTTTTATGTGCAAAACGAGAGTAAAGGAATAACCCACGGAAGGGACTTTGGTGTATGAAATTCTTGGATGCAGAATACGATGTGGTGGTTATCGGCGCCGGGCACGCGGGCATAGAGGCTGGTCTGGCATCGGCACGCCTCGGGTGTTCGACGGCGGTGTTTACAATCAATCTGGATTGGATTGGAAACATGCCTTGCAACCCCTCTATCGGCGGCACCGCCAAGGGGCATTTGGTGCGTGAGGTGGACGCGCTGGGCGGCGAGATGGGACGCGCAGCGGACGCCAATCTGTTGCAAAGCCGCATGCTCAATCGAGGAAAGGGCCCCGCGGTGCATTCTTTGCGTGCCCAAATTGATCGGCGGGATTATGCCGGGTATATGAAGCGTGTGTTGGAAACCACCCCTGGGTTGGACGTCAAACAAGGAGAAGTTGTGCAACTGACGCGGGCGGAGGACGCGCGGTTTTTGCTCACCACCCAATTAGAGGCACAATATCTGGCCAAAGCGGTTATTCTGGCGACCGGCACCTTTTTGAAAGGCCGCATTTTCGTAGGCGACGTGTCGTATGAGGGCGGTCCGGACGGCATGTTTGCCGCGACTAGCTTATCTCGCTCGTTACAGGACATGGGTGTTTCTTTGCGCCGGTTCAAAACCGGCACACCCGCGCGCGTGTTGCGGTCGAGCGTGGATTTCACCACACTCGAACAGCAGGACGGGGAAGAGCCGGTGATCCCGTTCTCTTTTGAGACCACCGAGCCGTTGCAAAACGTCTTGCCCTGTCACATCACTTGGACCGGCGAAGAAACCAAACAGGTCATTTTAGATAATTTGCATCGTTCGCCGTTGTATGGCGGGCGCATTGAAGGGGTTGGTCCGCGGTATTGCCCCAGCATAGAGGATAAAATCGTGCGGTTCGCGGACAAAGAGCGGCATCAGGTGTTTATCGAACCCTGCGGGCGCAAAACCGATGAAATGTATTTACAAGGACTCAGTTCCAGCTTGCCGGTGGACGTGCAGCTGCGGTTTTTGCGCACCATCCCCGGCTTGGAGGGCGTAAAAGTCCTGCGCCCCGCCTATGCCATCGAATACGATTGCGTAGACCCCTTGCAGTTGGGCATGACGTTGGAGTTTTTGGATATCCCCGGTTTGTATGGTGCGGGGCAGTTCAACGGCAGTTCCGGATACGAAGAAGCTGCCGCCCAAGGGTTGGTGGCCGGCGCGAACGCCGCGCTGAAATTACAAGGTCGCCCGCCGCTGATTCTTGACCGGGCCTCCAGTTATATCGGCACGCTCATTGACGATTTGGTGACAAAAGGGTGTTCCGACCCTTATCGCATGATGACCAGCCGCAGCGAGTATCGACTCGCCTTGCGGCAGGATAACGCCGACAGCCGCCTGACGCCGATTGGTCGCGAGGTAGGGTTGGTGGACGACGCTCGCTGGGAGCGTTTTTGCCGCCGCCAAGCGGAGAAAACCGCCGAACGGCAACGATTGCACGACACGGTGTTGCCGCCGTCGGATGCTCTGAACGCTGTGTTAGAAGCGGCGGGCACCACGCCGGTGAGCACCGGTGTGCGGATGGAGGATTTGTTGCGCCGTCCGCAGATAACCTACGCGGCGCTGGCGCCGGTGGACAAACAGCGCCCGGCGCTGGAACCGCTCGTGGCGGAGCAATTAGAGGTCGAGATTAAATACGAGGGATATATCCGCCGGGAACAGGCGCAAATTGACGAAATGCGTCGATTGGAGAACCGCTTGTTATCTCCGGACACGCCGTATGAGAGCATCGGCGGTCTGCGAAAAGAGGCGCAAGAGAAATTGGCAAAAATCCGCCCCCGCAGTATCGGGCAAGCCTCGCGCATCAGCGGGGTGAGTCCGGCGGACGTGTCGGTGCTGATTGTTTGGAGCAGCCAAAAGCAAGCAAAGAGAGGGGAGAACGCCGATGATTGACCGTGCGCTGTTAGCCCGTTGTGTGGCTGCCTACAACATCGAGGTGACGGATGAGCTGTATGAGCGGCTGGACATTTATGCGCGGCTATTGGTGGAATGGAACGAAAAAATGAACCTCACGGCTATCACCGATCCGGTGGGAATAACGGTGAAGCATTTTGCTGACAGTTTGACGGCGGCGCCGTTGTTGCCGGCGGGTGCGTTTTCTTTGCTAGACGTGGGCACCGGCGCGGGTTTTCCGGGGGTGCCGCTCGCTTTGTTGCGCGGCGATTGCCGCCTCACCTTGCTGGACAGCCTGCAAAAGCGGTTGACTTTCTTGCAAGCGGTATGTCAGGAAACGGGGGTGCCGGTGACGCTGATTCACGCGCGCGCCGAAGAGGGCGGCCGCCAAAAGCACCTGCGGGAGAAGTTTGACGTTGTGACAGCGCGCGCGGTGGCGGCTTTGCCGGTGCTGAGTGAGTATTGTTTGCCGTTTGCCAAGGTCGGCGGGCGCTTTTTGGCGCTCAAAGGGCCGGACGCGGAGAAAGAACAGGCCGCCGCTGAAAGAGCGGTGAATTTATTGGGTGGTCGTGTGGCGCAAGTGGAATCGTTGCGCCTGCCGGCGACGGATGAGCCGGGCGTGGAGACCATGGAACGGCGGCTTGTGTGCATCGAGAAGGTTCGACACACCCCGCCGGCGTATCCGCGGCAATCGGCGAAGATTAGCAAACAGCCTTTATAAAAGGATAAAACTGGCATTTCCCGACAACGGAAAGTGACAGCCTTTTTCGGTGGCGTATGGTATGGTTTGTTTGTGGGACAAGCCTGCTCGCCGTTGGAAGAGGCTGTTTTTGTTTCACATGAAACAATTGGGAGGTGCGGACTATGCGAAAAAGAAAACCCGCGTATGCGCAGCGGGGAACCGTGTGGATGATTCCCACCGGAGATATCCAGCCGAACCCTTGTCAACCGCGCAAGACGTTTCCGCTGGAAGGGCTGGTGGAATTGGCCCAAAGCATCAGCGAAAACGGTGTCTTGCAACCGCTCACTGTCACGCTTGAAAGTGGAAAACCGGTGCTGATAGCCGGAGAAAGGCGTCTGCGCGCAGCGCGGATAGCCGGATTGCGGGAGGTGCCGTGTGTGGATGTCACGGTGACCGACAGGCAGCGGCACGTGTTGGCGCTGGTGGAGAATTTGCAGCGGGAGGATATGAACTGCTTTGAGGTGGCAGAGGGCATTCGGCAGCTGATACACACCTATGAACTCACCCAGTGCGAGGCGGCACAGCAGCTCGGCTATTCCCAGTCTGCGGTGGCAAACAAACTGCGGCTGTTGCGGTTGTCGCCGGAGGAACGGGTGCAGTTGTTGGATGCCGGACTGACAGAGCGTCATGCGCGGGCGCTGTTGCGCTTGGAGGAGACCGAACAGCGCAAGATAGCGCTGGCGCGTATCATCGAAGAATGTCTCACCGTCGCGCAAACCGAGCGGATGGTGGAGGATATGGTCAAGGGGCGGATTCGGCGCCGTCCCTCGACGCCGCTCGTCAAAGACGTGCGGGTGTTTTTTAACACCGTTAACCATGCGCTGGACATCATGCGGCGCGGCGGCATCCAGGCAGAAAGTCGGCGCCGGGAGGATGGCGAATATATCGAGTATGTGGTGCGTATCCCGAAAGCCCCCGCGCTGGTTGGCGCAAATAGAACATAAAACAAGGCGGCAACGAAAATCGTTGCCGCCTTGTTTGGCTGTTTGAAAAGGGGAGCCTTATCTGCGCCCGCTTTATTGCACGGTGGTGCGGGATTTCAGTGTGTCGCTGGTCAGGCAGATGTAGGTTTTTCCGGGGGCAACGGTCAGTTTGGTGGTGCCGTCGCTTTCAAAATAGGTTAATTGGTTGTTGGTGCGTTTCCATTTGATGGTGCGGCTGGTGCCGCCGGAAACTAGCAGCCCGCTGCCGCTGTTGAGGTCAAAGTTATAGCGGCGCGGTTTGCCGTTCTTGTTCACCTCGTCTACGGTGCGGTGGTCAAACATTACGATAACGTTCTTCGCGGTGATGGTGCCGCCGGTGTAGGTGGTGTGGATGGCGGAATCCAGCGAGTTGCGATGCTTTTTATATAAACCGGTTGCGGCGTCGTAGGTGAAAGCCATGTCATACGCTTCGGAGATTTTGACTACCAAGGTGTTAGCCGTCGCGGTGCCAGCCTTTTCACCGAAGGAGAAGGGGGATGCGGTGTTGGTGGTGGTGGCGTAGCCTTTGCGCTTGACCGCGGGCAACACTTTTGCTTTGGTGAACGCTTTGCGGTTCCAGGAGAAGTTTTTGCTGTTTTTCAGAATGCTGTTGACCTCAAAC
>JAFPCP010000081.1 GCA_017423825.1 Clostridia bacterium
ATTAAGGTTCACTTTATTGGTGTGGGTGTTATTGTAATTCCTGATGGGAAGACAATTCTTGAGACTTATGAAGAAATCCGCAAGAATCCGCCAAGAGTGGCGTGAAAGAGAAATACGGCGTAGCCTTTATCGGCTACACCGAATCCTACATACCCCAACTGTCCTTAGCCACCTCTGGCTAAAGGCAGAGATTTTTTGATCATTCTTCTTCAATATACACGACGTTGTCGATTGTGAGCAACCGATTGATGTCGAAATTAAGTCTTTTTTCAATTACGATATCGATGCCCAAGTGCCCTTGGCAATTGCTTTTAGGCGACAGGATGCGGTGAGAGAAAGCGGTGTTCAGCATAGCGCCAATCTCTTCTATGACCGCATTGGTTCTGTACATATCGTCTATTTCTATGTAAATGATCTCGGTGGCTTTTTTTCTTCTTTCAAACTTGGAGAAAAAGATGATGGCGGTTAAAAACAGCACCGTCGCAATCAGGGCGCCTTCATAAAAACCATACCCTACCGCAATACCGATGATGCCGGTCGTCCACACGCCCGCCGCCGTTGTCAGACCGGTGATGACGTTGTTGTTTTTGAGAATGATCATACCCGCACCTAGAAAACCGATACCGGATATAACCTGCGCCGAAATACGCAACACGTCGCCGGTGTTTCCAACGATGTCACTGACATAGATACCAATCATAGACGTCAGCGCGGAACCCAAACAAACCAGAACGTGCGTTCTCATGCCGGCCGCGCGCCCGTGCCGAGCCCGCTCGCTACCTATAAACCCACCGATAACGACCGACAAGAAACATCGTATACACACTTGCAAAAGAAATTTTTCATCCACTATCACTGCGCTATCCCCTCTCAAAAATAAAAAACCGGCGGCTAATTCTTCGGCACATCCCTCTATTATACATAGCATTATTATGGATGTTTATGAATCGGCCGCGCGCACATTTATATTAACTTGCAGTTTACCATATATTGCATGAAAAAGCAACAGAAATATAAAAAATCTACAAAAAAGAAACGAATTCTTGCAAAGAATTATCAAAAACGATTATCCATCACAAGAACACGCATCTTCTCCCACAAAAAAGGAAGCAAGGGCCTTTCCTCTGCTTCCTTTTTCGCATTCATATGCCGACGCCATGCGTTTCACCACGCATACGCACACAAGGGTTTTATCCGTCTTTCTTTTTAGCCCTTAACATAAAGATAAGCAACGCCGCCAGATACAAGGCTATAAAGCCCGCCGCGACAAACACAGACACGGTGCTTTTTGCCGCAAAACTTACCAGCAACAACATCGGGATGCCGAACGCAATGCCGAACGAACTGCCGGTGATGAGGTTGTTGGATGCGGGGGTTTTGAGGTCGGGGTCTATCTCGCGCAGCAGCAACACGCCCGAACTAATCGTTCCGGTGAGCATGCCGAACATAGACAAAAAGCCCTCATACACATAGCCCGGATACAACCGTTTGCACATATATAACAGGAAACAAAAAGTAACGACACCGCCGATGACAGCCATCAAAACAAACGGCACCCAATACCCCGAGAGATCGTCGATCTCGATGCTGGCGATGCCTGCAACGATCATGAAATCAAAGGCTACCCCAGACAAACGACTGAGCAAATAATTGTTTTGGTATTGCCGATTCATGATTTTGAACTTGCGCATTTTTTTGAACGCGCTCCGCACGATCAGAGCAATGAGGGAGCCAAGTATAAAATTGAAACCCCACAAAAGTGTCCCCACCATGCCGGCCAAACCCGGTGCGAAGGTTTGCAAAAGCCGCGTTATACCCATTGTCAAGAGATAGGTAAACAAATACACAAAAGCAACCAACGCCGCTTGTATGCTAAACTTGTCAATGGATTCGGCTATAGGGATTTCGTCGTTATCCTGGAACACATCCACCGTCACTGAACCCGAAAGTTTGCCGATTTCGGCGGCACGTTTGATTTTCCCTCTGCGGTTAAGCACGTTCAAATACACCACGCCCACCGCACAAGCACACAAATAGCCAACCGCCGCCAAGGACAGTCCAAAACTTCTTCCGCCGGCCATACCTAACGCTTCATAGGTGGAGCCGACATTGTTGGCTTGCCCGGGACCCTGCCCATAAGCCATCGGCAACAGCACCCCGCTCGCCTTGAACAAATCCGGCATAAACGTATACGCCAAGCCCAACGAAACCGCCAAACCTACCAACGCTTGCACCAGATAGGTGCTCACAATCAACGCGCCGTTTTTACTTGCTAACAGCGCCCCGTTTTCACTCGGCTTTTCCGGCACACGCAGGGATAAAGCAATAAAGCCCAACGCAATCGTATGGTATGTAATCGCTTCAAGAAAGGTTGCATCAATCCGCACCACACCAGTCGTGCGCAACAACAGCAAAATAAATCCCGCCAGCACCGCCGTCGGCATAAGGCTGGTACGCACAATTTTCACCTTTTGCCGCAATATGTTTGCCAGTAATATCAGCCCCGCCATTACGCCTAACTGTATAACGGGATTCCACAACTCTTTGTTTGCAGAGGAAAAATCCATTATACTACCTCCATTTCTGTTTTAGACAGCATTTTATACGCATGGAAATACAAGAGAAATTTCAGAGCATTGGCTTCTTGCGATGGAATCAGCTCATAATACGATCCCCGCGCCGTGAAAACGAGGGCACGTTGCCCATGCATGGCCAAATCGGATATATCCGTCAATGAAAACACCGTCTCGCCACAGGTCAGCGCCTGCGGTGAAATCGACGCCGGACCGTTTGTGATGCGTTCTTCACGATGATTTTGCACAACCGAAAGAGTGGCATCCGCCGCGGTATACACCGCTCCGGTGCGCACATCCG
>JAFPCP010000082.1 GCA_017423825.1 Clostridia bacterium
ACAAAGCGACTGAGCAGGAAGAACGCAAAACGGATGGGTTCATAGTGCCAGGCGTGTGTCTTGCTTCTGGAAAATCGTTTCCAGTTTGCCGCCACCAGCAATTCCCGTTCAAAGCGGGTCGCACGAAACGTGCGTGCCGCCTCCTCCGGTGAATCGCCCAGACCATCCAGCGGGAAAACGTCCACATACACGCCCATTTCGATGCCGCGTGGATTGCCCACCTCTTCTACCAGCACCGTGTCCTTATCCGTCGCCTTGGCGAACAGGTAGCCATACCGTTGGTCAGTCTCATAGGACAGCCATTGGAACGGCGTTTCGTGCGTGCGGCAATATTCGACCAACCGATTGTAATCGGGGCGCGGCATGCAAATATCCACGTCGTCATCCCACGGAATAAACCCTTTATGCCGCACCGCACCAAGCAGCGTGCCCCCAATGAGGGAATACCGCAACTGCAACTCCTCACACAGGTTGTGCAACGCTATTAAAATATCCAATTCTCTTTTCTTGCACTCATCCAAGCCAAGACTTTGCATGTTCCTTCTCTCCTATCTGTTGTTTATTTCTTCTACACACGCAATGGGAGACAACCGTGGTTGTCTCCGCATGATATCACGTATTGCAAAACAGGGTATTGTATCGGTCAATCGCTTCTTCAATGCGCAAAATGGCAACTTCCCGTGCGCTGACCTCGTCCACAGCGGTTTCCTTATGTTCCAGGTTTTTGTACACCGTAAAGAAATGCCGCATTTCATCAAAAATGTGACGAGGCAATTGGTCAATATCCGTGTATTGGTTGTTGTTCGGGTCATCAAAGGGGATGGCAATGATTTTCTCATCCATACGACCGCCATCCACCATGCTGATAACGCCAATCGGATAAGCGCGCACCAGCGTCAACGGCTCCAACGGCTCCGCGCACAACAACAACACGTCCAGCGGGTCGCCGTCGTCGCCATACGTGCGAGGAATGAATCCATAATTAGCCGGATAGTGGGTGGATGTATATAAAATACGGTCGAGTATAATCATACCCGTCTCTTTATCGAGTTCGTATTTCTTTTTACTGCCTTTGGAAATTTCAATAACACAAATAAAGTCTTCCGGTTGAATACGCTCGGGAGAAATGTCGTGCCAAATATTGCCCATGTCTACAACACTCCTTCTATGTCATACGTGCGGTTCATTTCCATCAAAGCAATTCATTTTACCACAGGATAACGCTTTTGTCAAAAAGTCGGTTTATACATGCGCCGGACCGAAAGGCATCGGCAACAATTCGCCCAAGGTATATTGCTTATAGGCGCCTTCACCTGTCACCACAAGAATCGGCATCTCCGGCGGGCAAAACTCAACCAACGCTTGCCGACACAGGCCGCAGGGCGGAAACTCTCCTGCCAAGCGCCCGTCTTTTCCGCCCGCCACAGCCAGCATCGCAAACCGCCGTTCGCCCTGACTGACAGCCCCAAACAAAGCCGTGCGCTCCGCGCACATGGTCGCCCCATAAGACGCATTTTCCACATTGCAACCCGTATACACCTGCCCACTCTCCGCAAGCAAAGCCGCACCGACGCAACAGCCGGAATACGGTGCGTACGCCTTCTGCATAGCCGCCATCGCCGCTGCACACAATTCTTTTTCCGTCATGCGTTATCCCTTCCTTTCCGGCAGTCCGCCAGCAGATTTTTTCCGCCGGCATACGCCACATCCAACCAACCCGCCACCGTTGCCGCGACATCCGCAAACGTGGGACGCGTGCCTAAATTCATGGGCGGCACGCCCGCGCCATACAGTAGCAACGGCACGTATTCGCGTGTGTGGTCTGTGCTCGCGTCTCCGGGGTCGCACCCGTGGTCGGCTGTTATCACCAGCAAATCCTCCGGCTGCATCGCGGCCAAAAAACACGGCAACCAAGCATCAAACGCCGCCAAAGCCACCGCGTATCCGTCCACGTCCTGTCGATGACCATACAGCATATCAAAATCCACCAAATTCACAAAACATAAACCTTCAAAAGGTGTCTGCACCGCCGTCAAAGCTGCCGCCATCCCCTCTTCGTTGGAGTGGGTGCGTTGCGTATGCGTGATACCGCGACCGGCGAAAATATCGTGAATCTTGCCTACCGCGCGCACATCCAGCCCCGCCCGGGATATAGCATCCAACACCGTGGGCGCCGGCGGGGCAAGCGAAAAGTCCCGTCGGTTGGCGGTACGCTGAAAATGCGGCCATTTGCCTGTAAAGGGGCGCGCTATTACACGGCCAACACCGTGTTCTCCCTGCAACAACTGCCGCGCGGCCTCGCAGTAGGCGTACAGCGTGTCCACCGGCACAATTTTTTCGTGCGCGGCGACCTGAAACACGCTGTCGGCGGAGGTGTACACAATCAAATCCCCTGTCCGCACGTGTTGCTGACCGTAATCCGCAATCACCTGCGTGCCGGAATACGGCCGATTACACAACACACCTCGACCGGTTATCTGTGAAAAGACAGCCAACAAATCGGCCGGAAACCCCTCCGGATAGGTAGGAAAAGGCGTGGCGGAAACCACACCCGCCAGCTCCCAGTGCCCGATGGTGGTGTCTTTTCCAGCAGAGCGTTCTGTCAGACGCGCGTACGCGCCGACCGGATTTCCCGACGGGGCTAAAAAATCTTGCCCGTCGATATGCGCAAGCCCCAGCGTACGCAAAGTATCCACACAAAAATGGGGCGAGGCGGAAATCCGTCGCAAGGTATGGCAGTCACTATCTCCGAAAGCCGTCGCATCCGGCGCCGCGCCAATGCCGAGAGAATCCAACACAATCCAAAACACGCGTCGCATCTTTCTCTTCTCCTTACCCCAATTTCACAGCGGTTTCCAGGGCCAAACGCATCATATCCGTGAACGAGTTTTGCCGCTGCTCGGCGGTGGTACTCTCACCGGTGAGCAGGTGGTCGGAAATGGTGCAAATCGCCAGTGCTTGTTTTCCGCAACGCGCGGCGTTCATATACAACGCAGCCGCCTCCATTTCCACCGCCATAACCCCCATGCGGCCCCAGGCCGCCGTGCTGCGCTCGGACGGGGGCAACGATTCTTCGTCTTTATAAAACACGTCGCTGGACAACAGATTGCCCACGTGATACGGCAACTGCATCTCTCGCGCGGTCTGCACACAGGTTTCTAACAGCGCAAAGCTGCTAATCGGCGCGTAGGTGCCGGGTAAGCGATACTGCGTCGCATACGCCGAATCGGTGCAGGCGCCCATGCCAAGCACCACGTCCCGCACCGCTATGTCCGAGCGCATCGCCCCGGCTGAACCGACACGCAGAATGTTGTCCACACCGTACACCGTGAACAATTCATAGGAATAAATCCCCATCGAAGGCATACCCATACCGCTCGCCATCACCGACACCGGCACACCGCGATAGGCTCCTGTATACCCTTGCACCCCGCGCACGTTGTTCACCAAACGCGGCTCGGCGAGAAAATTCTGTGCGATAAATTGCGCGCGCAGCGGATCGCCAGGCAGCAACACCGTACGAGCAAAATCCCCCGGCTTAGCGTCAATATGCGGCGTAGGATACCGTTCAGACATAAAACATCATCCTTTCTGCGTGGTTTTCTTGCACTATATAGTATAACAAAAATATACCGTCAAATCAACACACAAGCAAAAAACAACAAAATCCATTGACATCCGCCTTTTTATGTGTTACTATTTGGAACTGTAAGATAGAGGTGCGGTTTGGAATCAGTAGCATCGTGTAAAATGCCCGGCAGGGAAAGGCGCGGTGTGAAAGGGACGACCGCCGAAAGGAGATGCCGGCGGGCATCGCCTTGGTAGACAGGAATAACATCCTCTCTACTGTCGCACGTTGTTGCGGAGAGCTATCAAAACAAGCATTTCCGTCAAATGGGCTGACCGCCCCGGAATAGTCTGCTGTTTGATAGCCGTTCTTACGGCTATTTTTTATTTTCTGAAAGGATGAAAAACATGAAAAACACGGTTTTTACCGGCATTGCCACCGCTCTCATTACTCCCATGACCGCCGAAGGGGTGGATTACACCCAACTTGGCCGTCTGATTGATTGGCAGATCGCCGAGGGGATCAATGCCTTGGTTATTTGTGGCACCACCGGCGAGGGGTCCACTCTCACCGACGAGGAGCATCGCGACGTTATCCGTTATGCAGTCGAACGGGTTGCCGGGCGTGTGCCGGTCATCGCCGGCACCGGTTCCAACGATACCGCGTATGCGATTGACCTCACTCGCTACGCTTGCGAAGCCGGAGCCGACAGCGTGTTGGTGGTGTCCCCCTATTACAACAAAGCCACGCAAAACGGTCTCATTCGTACATTTGAAACCATCGCGGACGCCTCGTCCGTGCCGGTGATTCTCTACAACGTACCCTCTCGCACCGGCGTTAACATCGCGCCGAAAACGGTGCAGGCCCTGGCAGAACATCCCCGTATTGCCGGCATCAAAGAGGCCTCCGGCAACATCGCACAGGTAGCGGAAATCCTCGCGCTCGCCGGCGATAAAATCGACGTATACTCCGGCAACGACGACGAAATCGTTCCCACCCTCGCGCTGGGCGGCAAGGGCTGCATCTCGGTGTTGTCCAACCCCCTGCCTCGACAGACGGTGGAGATTTGCGACCGCTTTTTCGCCGGCGACGTAGCCGGTGCCGCCGCATTGCAACTGAAATATCTGCCCCTCATCCGGGCATTGTTCAGCGAGGTCAACCCCATCCCCGCAAAAGCCGCCATGGCGGCTATGGGCTTTGGCGAAGATTATCTGCGCTTGCCCCTGACACCTATGGAGGAAAGCAACCGCCGCGTGCTGCTCGATGAACTGCGCAGACTGGGGGTTGCCACCGTATGATTTGCGACAATCTCACCGTGGGGCAAAACGGCACCCTGCATTTTGCCAGACAAGATACCGTCGCCTTAGCCGCGCGCTACGGCACCCCACTTTATTTGATGGATGAGCAAAAGATACGCGAAAATATACGTGCCTATAAAAATGCGATGGCTGCGCATCTGCCGACCGGCTCGGTGCCGGAATATGCCAGCAAGGCCTTTTCCTGCCGGCGCATATACGAAATCATGGCGGAGGAAGGCGTGCACATCGACGTCGTCTCTCCCGGCGAATTATACACCGCCAAACAGGCCGGATTCCCTATGGAGCATTGTTTTTTCCATGGCAACAACAAATCCGACGAGGACATTGCCATGGGCATGGACAACGGCGTCGGCTGTTTTGTGCTGGATAGTTTCGATGAAATTGAAGCCGTCGAGGCGCTTGCCGCCGCACGCAACATCACGCAAAACGTGCTGTTGCGCGTCACGCCGGGTATCGACCCACACACCCACCGCAAAATCAACACGGGCACCGTGGATTCCAAATTCGGCATTGCCCTGCAAACCGGACAAGCCATGGAAGCGGTGGCGTTTATCTTGCAACAGCCGCACCTTTCGTTGCAGGGATTCCATTGCCACGTCGGCTCGCAACTCTTTGACGTCGCCCCCCTGCTGGACGGCGCGGACACCATGCTGACATTCATCAAAGAGGTACAAACACGCCTTGGCTATACCGCCGACATCCTGAATCTCGGCGGCGGGTTGGGTGTGCGATACACAGAAAACGACCCGGTCATCCGGTATGAAGAAAAGGTGGCGGAAATCGCCGCGCACATAAAAGCCGTTTGCGCACAACTGCAACTGGCCGTGCCGCGCGTGATGCTCGAACCGGGGCGCAGCATCGTCGCGAGTGCCGGCATCACACTGTACACCGTCGGTTCAGTCAAAGAGGTAACCGATTACAAAAACTATATATCGGTCAACGGCGGTATGACGGACAACCCACGCTATACGTTGTACGAAGCAGAATATACGGTCATCAACGCCTCGCGCGCGGCACAGCCCGCCGACTATACCGCCACGCTGGCCGGCCGTTGTTGCGAGTCCGGGGATATTATCCAGCGGGGCGTATCCATGGCACGCCCCGAACGCGGAGACATCGTCGCCGTGCTGACCACCGGCGCCTACAACTATTCCATGGCATCCAACTATAACCGCATCCCCCGCCCGCCTGTGATTATGCTGCGCGACGGCGACTCGTACGTCGCTGTCCGTCGGGAGACCTACGCTGACCTGTGTGCATTGGATGAATAAAAACGCACAAAGCCGCCATCAACCGATGGCGGCTTTTTTATTGTCTGTATTTAACCCGGGCATTTGCCGTATCGTGTCAGCAAATGCATACGCATTTCAGTGTCTCTCAACACGGTTTCTCCCCGACCGGTTCGCCTAAATTCCCGTCAAAGCGGCACGCACCCTTGCCATCCCAGCGGATGGTTTCCTTCATGGCGCCGCGGTGCATGACATTGTTGGCAAAAACGCAATAGTCACAGTCTTTCACCACCATACAGATGTCGGGGCTCCACGTTCCCTGCCCATTATCGTCCCGGCCATGGCGCAGAGTGTTTCCGGTGAAGGTGACGTTGACACAATGCTGCATCCACACGTGGGTATTTTCTTCTTCCGTATCCAAACCCGGTCCGGGTTTGCCGCTGCGATTGAGAAGATTGCCTGTAATCGTCATGGATTCCATACATCCCTCGGCACAACCCAGCTTCAAAGCCGGACCGCCGCTGCGGTCAAAATAGTTTCCGGTGATGTTCATGGTGTTGCCGTTTGGAATCACAAATCCACCCACACGGTTCCATTCCACCCGGTTGCCTGTGGCGGTAACAGATGCCAAACACGGGCCACCCATCATCCCGCCTGTGCCATTATAAGAGAACCAGTTATCCAAAACAAACCCATCCCAGCCGTCCATGTATAGACCGGCCCCGTCGTTGAAACAGAGCATACAATGACGCACAGAGAAACACCAGCTGTGTTCCAACCGAATGCCGTCGCCGGTGAAGTGACCAATCTTACAATCGTCAAAGGTAGGGGTGTCCTCTCGACCGCCGCCGTTGTATTCCGGCCAGTACAGCTTAACGCCGTGGATGTTTTGTCCCAGATGCTGCCCATCCAAATTCATGCCGGAAATCTGGCAGCCGAAGGCACCGCTGATGTCGATCATGCAGTCGGTGTCGGCGGTGTTGAGTTCAAAAACCGAGCCGCCGTATCCGCCGAACAACCAAGCCGCTGTGCCGGTGAGTTTGGTTTGCGGGCGCATAGTAAGCCGCCCAGTTTTATAAACCCCCGGAGGCACCATCACCTCGCCCATGCATGCACCCGCTTTATCCAGCGCGGCCTGTATCGCCGCCGTCGAGTCTGTCTTACCGTCCGGCACCGCGCCAAAATCGAGAACGTTCAATATGGCAGACACACTAAACCCCTCCCGCATATCATTCTGCTTTTTGCAGCTTTTGCCGCTAATTTACGTGCTATGTATTATAAAAAAGCATCGGGACAAAGACCATTGTTAATAAAATCATCGTTGCGGACCATGCCCCCGCCGAAACCCGCCGAACGCATGTATTTCCATTTAGGATCGACGTCCGCCGAAATATGGCCGACGTCTTTGCCGATGTCTTTCAGTATTTCGCCGGCAGGAGACACAATCATAGAACAACCGCCGTGTTGGTCGTCGTTCATGGAATACGAAGACCGCGCCACAAACGCATTGCACCGAAACGCCATCAATTTCGCCTGTGCACGGATGATATCTACCCGCTCTCCCCTCTGGTATCCGGGAACCAAAATGACGTCCGGCCTTTGCTTTGCAATAAACTCGATTTGCTCGTTAAAATACACGTCATAGCAGGTCATAAATCCGAAGCGGATGCCATCCAGCTCGCAAACACACGCACCTTCTCCCCGCTCAACCCCCAAAGCAACCTCCGAGGGCGGCAAATGAATTTTATCGTAAACAAACGCGGTGTTGCCGCTTTTATCAAACAAATAGGTGCTGTTTTTTATTTTTCCGCCACGGTCCTCCAAAACATTCATAGCAACATACGCGCCTTTGCTTTTGGCAACGGCGGCCGCGGTTTGCAACATCTCTTTTGCTCTCGGCAATGCCAAGCGTTCGCTGTCCGCATCCGACAGTCCACCTGCATTGGCATATTCCGGAAGAACAATCAGCGCCCCTGCTTCCACCGCCTTCATTTCGCGAATTAAAAAATCGGCAATGGCAGCATCCGGATTCTCTCCCGCAAAATACGCAGGCTGTTCCACGATTATTTTTAGCATAAAAACCACCTCTTGTTTTGATTATACCGCCAAAAAAACCAAAACGCAAGGCAAAGCCTTGCAAAGATTTTAAAGAGGCGAAAAAACGAAAAACGGACACCGGATGGTGTCCGTTTTTTGCCATGTTGGCGGCATTTTTAAGAATTATAATATTCGTTGCGATAAATGGCCGCTACATCCGCAGCAACTCTGGCCTGTGTTGCGGCTGCATCTGCCGCGGCAGAAGCCGCATCCTTACGCATACGCTCTGCCGAAGCGGCGGCAGCGGCGGTGTTCGCCGCAATTTGCGACTGCATATCGGCGTTTCTTCTCGCCTGTGCTTCCATCTCTATCTGATGGCGACGATTCATTTCCATCTCATGCATACGATCGGCATTTTCTTTCTTCGCCTTTTCGATTTCTACGCTAGCCTTTATGGCCTCAATTTCAAGGAGTTTTTGATTCTGTTTCATTATGTCGTATTCATGAAGAGCCTCTTTAATGTTGTCTGCGCGGCGGCTTTCTATGAAATGTATAAGCAAGTCAATGATTTCGCCGTCTTTCTCCTCGCTGCCCAGAATATCGGACGCTTCTGCTCTGGCGAGGTGTTCTTTGGCCTTTTCCATAGCGGCATCACCACGGCTTATGTGTTCGAGGGCCGTTTCTTTCAGCTCGGGTTTGCGCTGCGCCCACCAGGCTTCCCATTCGTCTCTCTCTTTTACCTCGTTAACCCTATTCAGTTCGGCATTGTTAATATCGTTCTGCTTTTCAGCCGCAAGCACAGCCGTTTGTTTGACGGTGTAAATGGGGGGGCAGTTTGCTTATGATGAAGAAAATCAGCTGAATAACAAAGCAGATAAGCAAAACGGCAACCAAACTTCCTAAGTCAATGAAAAGAAGATGCATACTGTCCGTCCAATCGCACACAGCGCCGAACAACAGCCCCGAAACGCCAAGCGAAATCAGCATCGTTTTCAAAAAACCAAACATGTTATCCAACGAAACAATATGTACCCATGCGAAAATGGCGGTGATTATCGGAAATGCTGCCGCAACAATTCCCGTAAGTATTAGTTCTACCGGTTCGCTCCAATGATGCGGACTGACAAATAAAGGACCGCTATTTTTATAAGCACCTATAAACAGCATCACCGCAAACACGAGCATCGCAAGGCTATACAGCCCCAGGAAAATTGCCTTGAATTTGCGGGTGTTTCCGAAAAATTCCTTCCACGCCTTCTTGAAACCAGCTTTTGCGGTTTCTTCATTATCGGTAGCAAGGGGCTTGAAAACAAACTGCGCCGTATCCATCTCTTGCTTGATTTCTTTTGCCTTATCCCACTCTTCCTTTGCGATATCGGCAAAGGCTTCCGCTTCGGACATATCATTTTTCAACTGTTTTAATGCCTGAATATCGTTTTCCCTGCTCATAACAAATCTCCTCTTTAAGATTTTAAGCTTGCCGATTTTATTATATAGAATACACGCGCATCTTGTCAATAAATGTCAAAAGTTCAAAACCAAAATTTCGCGCACGCGCGGAGTGGAGATTTAACGGGCATCCTGCAAAAACAAAAGCAGCCGTCGATAGATGTCGACGGCTGCTTTTATAAATATTCCCAAACAAGCGGCGATTGCTTATCGCTTCGCAACCGCATCCCTGCTTTTCAAATCGTTTTTCGCAATTTCTCACGGTATTTGCTGGGTGTCATATTGTTTTTTAACTTAAAGTTTCGAATAAAAACCATAGCGCTCGAAAAACCCACACTTTCGGCAATGTCGGCCACCGATGCGTCGGTAGAGATTAACATTCTTTCGGCTGTTGTGAGCCGATGATTGATCAGATTTTTATGCAGCGACATCCCGGTTACCAATCTCACCATATTGTTGAGGTGATATGGGTGATACCCAACCTGCTCAGCGAGTTTTTCATTGGTCAATTCTTGCTGGTAGTTGCTTTTAATATAATCCAACACTTTTTGCACCTTGGCATGTATATCCTGTAACACGCCACCGTTTGCTAACAATTTGAGCGTGTCAATGATACACAGTTTCAGCTTGGAGGAAAGGACGGCATCTTTGTACGTTAAAGATTCCGAAGTGTGATTTAGCATATCTTTAATCGCGGGTAGAAGATCCATGGCGTTGTAGAGTATGATGGGGGTATTAAGCTCCGGGCAATCCTCGAAAACAATCGGCTTGATTTGAGCAATTTTTTCTTTGTTTTCTGGCGTGTCGAAAATTATGGGCAACGGAACAGGCGCGTTGCTGTTTTCGGCGGTGTAGTCAAAGTTTAACGAAATAACATCGTTGACACCGCGAAAATCAAACCTATAAGCCGTTCCTCTTTGCCACAAAAACAAAGCATCGGGCTTTAACGTGTGTTTTTCACCGTTTATGTATATGTCACCTTCGCCTCTCACTATATAGAATAAACGATTATCCATAGAATAGGAGTCAACCGGCTTTTGAATAAGGGAATAATGCAGAATTATGCGAAGATACGGTGTTATTTCCAATAATTTCACATCGCCACCCCCGTTTTTGTTTTTATATATTTTAATCTAAAAAATCCATAAAATCAATGAAATAATGCGAAAAATCTTTGAATTTATATATTTTTTGTTTGTTTTTGCGGTTTTTCAAAAGCCAAATGCCATTTATAATACAAATGGGTGTACATAAGGAGGGATGTGCGTGCTTTTTTCGGTAGGATACCAACTGCGCAACGATGCGGATTTTATTGACTGTATTATCAAAAACAAAGATAAGATAAGCGAGGTGTATTTTTCCTTCCCCGGAATCCCTAACGGGCGGAACACAAACCACATCGCCGACGGTACTTCGCCGTTTGAGTGCGAGGAAAAACGCACAAAGGATTTTGAGAGACTTTTGCGTGCGGGGATTGGATTCAACCTTTTGCTCAACGGAAATTGCTACGGCAAATACGCTCTTGCACGTTCCTTTTATAACAAACTTGGCGACACAATAGAGCATTTGAGAGGCAAATATGCTCTTGGCAGCATCACCACTACCTCACCGCTTATCGCAAAATTTGTAAAACAGAACTTTGCAGACATCCGGGTTCGCGCATCGGTAAACATGTCGATCGAAGCGCCCGAAGGCATGGAATACATACAGGACTGGTTTGACGAATTCTATCTTAAACGCGAGCACAACCGAAACCGCGCAAAGCTACAAGCGGCAAAAGAATGGTGCGATGAAAACGGTAAAAAGCTTTTCGGTCTTGCTAATTCCGGGTGCCTCAATTTTTGCTCGGCACACACCTTCCACGATAACCTCGTCGCCCACGAAAGCGAGGTTTCCGAAATGGACAACGGTTATATTTTCCAAGGTCAGTGCTATGAGTATTTAAGCAACGCGGAAAGCAAGGCAACCTGGTTGCAGAAAACCAACTTCATTCGCCCTGAGGACGTAGGACTTTACGAGGAATATTTCGAAGGATTAAAGCTTGCAACAAGAGTGCACTTCCATCCTGAGCGGGTGGTTAGCGCGTATTGCAAAGGCTACTACAAAGGCAACCTTCCCGAAGTGTTAGAGCCAAACCATTCCGGGTTGTTTTTGCCCTCTATAATTGAAAACGAAAAAATCCCAGCCAACTTTGCCAAAACCGTAATGACCTGCGATAAAAATTGCAAAGCCTGCAAATTTTGTAAAGAAACGCAACAAAAATCAACCGTCATTTTAGAATAGGAGAGAAATTCATGATTAGCAGCGAACGTATTAAAAAAGCCGCTTTATCCGCCGGTGCGGATATGTGCGGTATTGCACCTATTTCCAGAATGAAAGGTGCACCCGACGAAATGAACCCCATGTTTCTTTTCCCAAAAGCTAAAAGTATGATAGGGTTTGTTTTCAGAATCCCCCGTGGCGTACAGCGCGGCATAGAGGAAGGCACGCAGTTTTTCCAATACCCGTCGATGGCTTACGGCGGGATCAATGAAATTTTCGCCCCCAGCGTGCTATACAGCGTTGGAAAGGTTATCGAGGACGAAGGTTATGAAGCCTTCACCTATCGCAACACCGGTGCGCGCGGTTGCGTTTCGGATATGGATGGCTCACCGGGCAACACCATCTCCCCCGAAGAGCAGATCGAAGTAAACGAGGGCTCGAAAAACGCAACCCCTCACCACCGCAACGTTCAGTTTACCCGCGCCACCCGTGAGGATAACGTGCCGCCGGATCTTCAATTCCAGTTCCGTCTGGCCGCTGTCGCCTGCGGCCTTGGGGAGATTGGTTGGAGTAAGATGCTGCTCACTCCGGATTTCGGTCCGTTGCAGAGGGTTGCTTTCATTTTTACCGATGCCGAATTCGACCAATATGACGACCTCTATAACGGCAAACCGCTTTGCAGAAAATGCGGCGCCTGTGTGAAAGAATGTCCCGGCGGCTGTATCCCCGCCATAAACTCCGGCAAGGCCCTTCGTGTCAACGTCGCAGGCAAGATCTGCGAATGGGGTGACATCGATATGTGGCGCTGCTATGCGTTCTATACCCACGCCGGTCGTTACTACAACCCCTTCGTTCCCAAAGAGGTTTGGGATAAAAACGAAAACGGCATGCTTAACATTATGGAAGGCGTTACCGATATTGCAGATGAAAAAGAGGTCACTAAGGTCTATACCGCTTTGCAAAAATATTTCCCCAGCTGGGTTGGCTATAACATGGCCAAATGCGGTGGTTGTATCCGCGCCTGTGTGAATATGCTTGAGAAAAAGGGCGGATGTATGGAAGGCCGTTTCGAAGCACCGTTGAGAAACAGAAAAAACGCTTGGAAACTGGACCGTTAAGAAAGGGGAAAACGTATGATAAACGCTGAATACGTCAAACAGAAAGCAAAAGAATTAGGGGCAGACGTTTGCGGCATCGGTTCTCTTGCTATTTTCGAGGGTGAAAACCCCCAAAGGGACCCGAAAATGATTCTGCCCAACGCAAAATGTATTATCGGCTTTGGATTTGCCGTTCCCAAGGGGCTTTATATGACTATGGACATAAAGAGCCAATATTACACCTACACCTCGTTGGGTGTTAAGTATATTGACGAAGAAATGGCCGAAATTTTCTTGCTCAAAATGGGCGGACTTATTGAAAACGCCGGATATGACGCGTGTCTTCAAAAGGCCGTTCCCAACCTTCGCATAAAAGGTGACAAGACCACCAACCCCGAGGTGGTGGATACATATGAACTTATACACGCCGAACCGGTTGACGAGGGAAAACCGGCTCCCGATGTTATCATTGATTTTGGCAAAGCCGCCAAGGCCTGCGGATTGGGCGAAGCCGGTCTTAACGGCAAGATTATAAACAAGCTGTACGGCCCGTTTATGCGATACTGCTTTATCATCACCGATGCGCCGCTTGAAACCGACGCGCCGCTCGCCGAACCCGTTTGCGACAAGTGCGGTGAGTGTATAAAAGCCTGTCCCGGCAAGGCTGTAAGCGAAGATGGTCTGGACACCTGGCAGTGCGCCGTGTATTATAAAGGCGCTCACAAATCCAATCCGTTTATGACCGATGATTTCCTCAAAGGGCATCCTGAGCGCGAGGCTGTTTTGAATGGCGACAAGAGATTTGATAGCGTTTCGGCTCGTGAGATTTACCCGGAATTGAACTTCCTGCCCCGTACCCAATGGGGGTATGCGCCCTGCCTTTGCGGCAAAAAATGCGACATCGCTTGTTACAAACACCTGAAAGGAGAACGCAAATAATGAAATCCAAAATCATTAAAATCGCAAAAGAAAACCTTGCCGATCTGGTTGGCTTTGCATCTGCTTCTTCTTTCGACAAAAATGATCCGATTTTCAAAATTTTTCCTGAAACCAAGACCGTTATCGGGCTGGCTTTCAGAGTTTTGAGAGGTGTTTACAGAGGCACAGAAGAAGGCACCACCTATTATCAATACACAACTATGGCGGTTGAAAATATGGAGGAAACCATCATGCCCAAAGCCCAATTGTTGGTTTCCAATTTCATTGAGGCGAACGGTAATATCGCCGTCCCTCAGCGCCGTCATCAACAGATTATGCAAGATGAAAACAGCACAAATCCGGAGGTTGCTTACGACTCAATCTACCGCAACAAAAAAGCGGAAAACCAACTGGACTTCACCGCCACTGCCGTCAAGTGCGGGTTGGGTGAAAAAGGCCTATCCGGCGCCTTATTGACCGACGATTATGGCCCGTTTGTCCGTTATTGTTTTATCCTCACCGATGCCGAGATTGAACCCGACGAGGTGAAAGTGGCCCATCTTTGCGACAACTGCGGCAAGTGCATAAAAGCCTGTCCCGGCAAGGCTATCCACGAAAATGGCGAAGTTAACGATTGGCAATGTGCTGTTTATTATAACGGTGCAAACGGTACCAAAAACCCCTTTATGCCGTATGATGCTTTTGCGGATTTTGAAAACCGCATTGAAATCATCGCGGGCGAAGCGAAAGTCACCCCCGAAACCGCCAGAAAAATTCTTGACAATATATATTTCTATCCGCCTGCACAGCACGCTTATCAGTGCTCTATCTGTGGCAGAGCTTGTGATACCGCTTGCTATATGCATTTGGAAGAAAAGGGCCTCTTAAAGAAAAAATTCAAGACGAAATTCCGCGAACGCGAGGAATGGAGATTCAGCCTGGAGGATTTCGAACAACCGATACCCACGCCCTAAGAGGCATCATGCAAAAACAAAAGCAGCCGTCGACATCTATCGACGGCTGCTTTTATAAACATTTCTAAACAGGCGGCGGTTGCTTATTGCTTCGCAACCGTAACCAAATTGTCTGTTGTCACATTTTTTAGGTAGTTTTCATTCACCACAGAAACAGCAGAACCACCGGGTTTTTGGTTCACAATATTGGATATCACCGAATCGGAAACATACCCGCTAACCTTAACCGCGGTGTTGCTGTTGCACACCACATTGGAAACCGAGATGTTGCGGATGCTGTCGGGGTATTCTTCACCGTAAATGCCGCCATCACCTAAAAGGACGGTTGTGCCGGCGCCCGCCGTGTCAATCACCCCATCCACAACCACGTTGTAAATGCTATCCCGCGCGGCCAGCAAGCGCACCGCAAAGCACATTTGCGAATGAGCCACCACGTTGCGAATGACAATGTCGTGAATATCGGCTTCACGTTTTGTCCAATCGTTGTGCATAACGTGGGTGTTTTCCAGGGAACCACCCGGCTTATAATCCGGGCCGGCAATGGCCGTCAGGGCAACCACATCATCGCCGGTGCGGCCGGTGATGTCGGAAATGACAATGTCATGGCATCCGTTTCGGATGTCGATGCCGTCTTGGTTTTCTATGTTCGTATACATCCCATCTATCACTCTGGGTTTGTTGACGGAAAAATCAATTTTTTCAACCCGCCCCTTGGAACAAGCTTCCAGAGAGATACCCCAACAATGCTGGTTGACGATTTTCAGGCCGGATATAGAGAAATATTCGGCGTTGGCAAACAAAACGCCAATCCCTCTCCAATCCCCATACTGCGATTCCTCCGGATTGAGGGCGTCCGTTCCGTATGTATGACCATGGATATCCATAAACTGCAATTTATCCGGCGTTCTCCGCTCTGCGGGAATCCAGTCTGCCATTTGGCACACGTCCTCCGCACGAGCCGGGCACGGCGCATGCAAAGTCTTCGTGCGATCGCCGGTGGCACGGGGATGATCTGCGCCTTCCAAAACGCACAAGCCCTCCCCGCGAACGTGAATGTTGGTGATTTTCTCCGGGAACTCGATGCCCATGCCGCAGTTAGCCGAACGGAAGAAATTATCGCGACAACGGTCAGATAATTTCAACTTGCAATTTTGCAAAATAACCGTGGTGTTTTCCGGCAAAAGAATGGCACGATCCAGCAGCCAGAAATCGCGTTCCGGTTCAACGTCTGCTTTACGGGGAGGAATTATCACAATTCCATCCGCCTCTTTGTGCTTTATAGCATTCTCTATAATGTCACTATCGGTTTTTCCGCAAAAATCATTAACGTTAACCATTTTTATCACCCTCATGCGCATTTTTCATTAAGGATACCATGCGTTATATCCAATATCAAGAATTTAAGCGAAAAGTTTCTCAAAAAAACGGACACGCAGCACGCAATTGCGTGTCCGTTTCCGTATCCATTTATCCCTATTCTTCTTCAAATTGCGGCTTGCCGAACACCGGCATATCGTCGGCATCCCATGTAAAAGGCTGTACAAAAACGTTTCGTCCGTTCCAGCCCGAGCCGGACACCAAATTGGCGTGATAAACGATGTAATCAATTTCTTCTCCGCCTTTTGTAACGGTGGTGAAGGAACAATGCCCCGGTCCAAATATCTCCGCCGTTTGTTCAAACACCGCGTGCTCGGATTTGGTCCAGTTTGATGCCTCTAAAATGTCCCCGCCGCAAAAAGTCAACAATCCCAAACAATACGCATCGTCTCGGCTATCGTTGGCGGAATAGGCAATGTGTATTTTATCGTTTTTATACAAAACAGCCGGACCTTCGTTGACCAGTCCCACACGGGTTTCAAAGGCATATTCCGGCTTGGTCAAAACGGTTACTTTGCCTGTAATGGAATAAGGATCTGCCATCTTGGCGATATACAATTCCGCGCAAGAGGTCCACACGAAATACCGCTCACCACCATACGTCAAAATAGTCCCGTCAATACTCCATTTGTTTTCCAACCCTCGCATCATACCGCGATTTTCATACCGACCGCACGGAGATTCGCCGTCACATTCCAACACGGTCATAACATGCAGCCAACGATCGTAATTCGGCGCGGCATAAATGTACCATTTCCCATCGAGGCGGTGCAACTCAGGCGCAAACCAAGACGGCAAAGCGCCCTCTTGCGAGCAATCATACACCTGGATAGTTTCGCCGTCGCCTATATCCCAGAGTTCTTTCGCCTTGGTGATATAAACACCGGTTTCGTTTCCGTAACAGTGATAATAATATCCGTCGTGACGCAAAACATACGGGTCCGCGGTGTTATATGCATCGCTGTGTTTTATAATGGGGTTTTTATATGTATGCATACCGTTTCCTCTTCCTCCATCATAACTGTTTTATGCGTAATTGGATTTTCTCAACGTCCGCCTGGCGTGCCGAAGTGGAATCCTCCACACAGACCGCGGCGGCTACACCGGCGGCTTGCCCGGTTATGTAGCAACAAGGGATAACCCTTGCAGACGCCTGCATCGGTCTGTCCGCACCTATACATCTGCCGGCAACCAGCAGGTTGTTTACCTTCTTCGGCACAAGGCATCTATAAGGGATGCTGTACGTCTCCCCATCCTCATGGCGTAAAGAGACCGCTTCGCAGAAGCCTTGCAAGCCGGATTTATCCGGGGTCATCGGGTGGATGTCAACGGGATACGAGTATCTGCCGATTTCATCCAGGAAACTTTCTTTGGCAAAAAAGCTATCCATCGTCAACGTATATTCACATATAATGCGCCTGGATTCTCGTATACCTATATAATCCGCGCTTTTTATCAAAACCGCTTTTTCGCAACCTTTTACATAATGACGGTAGTAATTTTCATATTCCGTCAAGATTTTTCTGCCGCTAAACATCGCGTCGGTCAAACTTTTTGTATCACGATCATCCACCCCGAAACAGTGCCCGACGTTTCCGCCGCCCACCTGGACCTCAGGATAATTTTTCTTGATTCCGGGCAGAAGCGGGTCATACTGAGAAAACACCCCGTCGCGGTACGCCTGTTCGTAATTCTGACCGTCGCTTCCCTTATCTTTTTCGGAAAAATCAACACCGCCCCACAGACTGCATATGGTCGCGCTCATGGTTTTGCCGTTTGCGTCGCCGTATTCATAGTCTGCGCCCGCAAAGCTGGAAAGGCTGCCGTTGCCGGTGCAATCCACAAAAAAGTCGCCTTGCAACGCATACACCCCATCCGGCCCCGAAACAACCGCATACAAAATGGTTCCATCCTCACACACCGCATCGACTATACGGGTGTAAAACATCACCTCAACGCCCGCTTGCAACACCATATCATCATAAATGCGTTTGAGTTGTTCGTAATGTATGTTGTACCAACCACGTTTTTGGGCAATGGTATAATTTAATTTTTCAAACACTTCAGCACCGATGCCGCAAGAAATAAAATTTTTGCCATCATCAAAGTTCATAAGCTCCGCAACCATAGCCAAAACGCTCGCACCGCCCAGCGAGCCGGACTGTTCCAGCAGTATCACCTTTTTGCCATAACGTGCGGCAGCCACCGCGGCAGCTACACCCGAAGGGCCTCCTCCCGCGACAATGATATCCGCTTTCTCACAAACATTGAGCGTTTTGCTATATGGGATGTTCATACTTGCAGCACCTTCTTTCGAGTGGAATATATCACATCTTCAAATGTTTGTCAATATAGTGTTTTCAGCATATCTGAAAAGGAAAATCGCCCTTTTCCGCACTTGCCACAGCACGCTTCAAAAACCCGAATTGACGGCGCAAAAGCACCTGTGTAAAAAATGGCTTCTCTATTTATAAGTCCATCATCGCTTATTCTCAGCGAAAATGAAACAGGACATCCTCACGGATGTCCTGTTTCATTTTGGTTGCGGGAGGAAGATTCGAACTTCCGACCTCACCTTTGCGGTGCCCGAAATGCGCTTTTCTCGCTCTCGCTCGGCGCATTTCGACCGCGGCAGAGGGCTTGCTGCTCGCTGTATCCCGCACTGCGGGCGCTCGCACCCGCCCACAGGTTATTCGCCCAAGGGCTCATAACCCTCGGTCGGAGGCGCAAACTCATCCATAATAAAAAAATTAAGGGGACACCAAAAGGTGTCCCCTTAATTTCTGGTTGCGGGAGGAAGATTCGAACTTCCGACCTTCGGGTTATGAGTTCGAAAGAGGGTGTTGCGCATCGTTTTGCAAAGTGTTATAATGTGCCTTACTTTAGCCGTTTTCAAGCGTTTTTGTGGTTGTATTGTTTAGTATCATTTTGTTGAATTTTTTATCGTAGTTGAATTCTTG
The DNA here is from genome assembly GCA_017423825.1 of Clostridia bacterium. Lineage (GTDB taxonomy): Bacteria > Bacillota > Clostridia > Oscillospirales > Acutalibacteraceae > UBA5905. Next base: position 19,191 of record JAFPCP010000082.1, read on the forward strand.
TTGAATTCTTTGCTAATGAGAAAACCGCCCGACAATATGCCGGACGGCTCTCTTTTGAAAGGAAACTATGTCAAGGAGAAATCAATGTAAATCAAGAACCATATCCTCCACCTCTGCAATAATCTCTTGCAGTTCCTTTTCGGTGGGTGGTTCAACCTTGCGGAGAATGACGTGCAAATCACCCAATGCCGCAAGTAGTATCTGTTCAAATATCTCTTGGTCTACGCCGATATACTCACAATATAAGGCTCTATATTCATCTTTCGGCAATTCGTCATAGTACAGATGCTTTTCAATCGCCACGATAATAGGCGCATACTTTGTGAGCCTTTCAACGTGTGCCTCGATCTGTTCAAGGCGTTTATCTACTCGCCGCAACTAATCACTTCCTTATTTATGGCTTTTTTCAACGCATCTCTTGCCTTTTTCACCTTTTTTGTTTCTTCTATGTTGCAGACGTACTCTCTTGCCCGCTCCGCTTGCCGCCGTTCTCGTTGGTATCGGTTATGACGTTCCTTTGCCATCTCACGAAAACAAGCCACCTCGCCCGTGCATTCGGGTTTGGTACACATAAGGCAAATAGCCGCCTTTTCTTTTTCGGTCACTCGTTCGCCTCCATTTCAGCCGCAATTTGACGAAAACTTTTTGCATTTGGGTCAATCTCGCCCATTTGGAGCAGATACCCACGGACGGCAAGCATATATTTTCCCCACGGCTTTCTCACGGCTTCAAAATCCCCGCTCTCTGCCTCTGCCGCCAGTACCGAACGGGAAAGGGCATCAGCCCCCTCCCACTCGGTTTTGAATTGCTCATAACTTGGCGGCGGGTTTATCTGCATCAGCCTTTCCAGCACTTGCAAACGGCTTTCGGCATTCTTCATCCCCTTACTCATCACGCAAGAGGGTGTCAAGGTTTGAGC
>JAFPCP010000083.1 GCA_017423825.1 Clostridia bacterium
CCACAAACGCATGCACAAACTCACGAAGGGCTTCCTGCCTCTGTCAACGATTTTGGGCATTACCTGTGTCTTGGTTATCATTGAGCCCCACCTGTCCGGCACGATGCTGATTGGTTTGCTGGGGTTTGCGCTGATGTATATCGGCGGCGTGAGCGTATGGTGGCTGCTGGGCGTTTTGGGCGTGGGCGCAGCCGGTATTGTGTTTATGATTGCGGTGCTTGGGTATGAACGCGACCGCATAGAGGTGTGGCTCAAGCCGTTGGAGGTATTTTCCAACGGCTTGGCGGGGCGCGACCAGGCATGGCAGACGGTGCAGTCCTTGTACGCCATCGGTTCCGGCGGGTTGCTTGGGCAAGGGCCGGGCAATTCCCGGCAGAAGCATCTGTTTTTGCCGGAACCCCAAAACGACTTTATTTTCTCGATTTTTTGTGAAGAAATGGGGCTTATCGGCGCCATCGCGGTGATTGTTCTTTTTGCGTTGCTGGTGTGGCGCGGCTTTGCGATTGGCATGCGCGCCCCGGATAAGTTTGGATGTATTCTGGCCATTGGCCTGACCATGCAGATTGGGTTGCAGGTGGCGCTTAATATTGCGGTGGTTTCCAATTTGCTGCCGAATACCGGCATCAGTTTGCCATTTTTCAGTTATGGAGGGACATCACTGTTTATGCTAATGACGCAAATGGGCGTGGTGCTGTCGGTGTCCCGGCAAGCGCGTATGGAAAAATTGTAACAAGGGATGAGGGATATAATGCGTGTGCTTATGACAGGTGGCGGCACGGCCGGGCATATTAACCCGGCGCTGGCCATTGCCGAGATTATAAAGCGCGAACATCCGGATGCGGAGTTTTTGTTTGTGGGCGCGAAAGGGCGCATGGAAACCCGGCTTGTCCCGGCGGCGGGATATCCCATCCGCACGGTGAACGTGCGGGGGTTCCAGCGGCGTCTTTCGCTGAAAAACATAGGCCGCAACGTATTGGCGGCGATAGATGTGGTCACGGCCAGTTTGGCTTCTGCCCGGCTGGTCAAAGAGTTTGCGCCGGATATCGCGATTGGGACCGGCGGGTATGTTTGCGGCCCGGTTTTGCGCGAGGCGCTCAAACAAGGGGTGCCGGTGCTGGTGCACGAATCCAATGCGTTTCCCGGCGTAACGGTCAAAATGTTGGCCAAAGAAGGCGCAACGGTGCTATTGTGCAGCGAGGATGCCCGACGGCATTTGCCTGCCGGGAGCGAGGCCGTCGTCACCGGAAACCCATTGCGTCCGGATTTCTTTACGCTGGATAAACAGGCGGCTCGTCAGGAGCTGGGGTTGGATGAACGCCCGCTGGTGCTTTCGTTTGGTGGTAGTTTAGGCGCGGCGCACATCAATGAGGCGATGGCGACGGTGCTTGCCCGTTCTGTCAAAGAAGGCGCGTTGCAGCATATACACGGCACCGGCCGTGTCGGTTATGCGGCGATGCAGGATTCTTTGCGCGAAAAGGGTATGGATGCCGACCTGCCCGGTATCGCTGTGCGGGAGTATATAGATGATATGCCGCGGTGTATGGCGGCAGCGGATTTGGTTATCAGCCGATGCGGTGCCATGACGTTGAGCGAACTGCCCGCGGCGGGCAAACCGGCGATTCTCATTCCGTCGCCCTATGTGGCGGAAAACCATCAATACCACAACGCGATGGTGCTCGTGGAAAGAGATGCGGCGGTGTGTATTGAGGAAAAAGATTTAACCGGCGAGCGTTTGTGGGAAACGATTTGCGCCATTACAGCTGATGCCACCCGCTTGCAGAAGATGTCGGAAAACATGCGACAGGCCGCTATTCTGGATGCGGATGCACGTATTTACCGCGTGATTGCGGAAAAATTAAAATTGCAATAACCGGTCATCCTCTTTTTGCATACATTGGGGTATGCGGAAAGGAGGATGCGTATGGATACCATATATATCCGTGGTGGCCGGCGGTTGGAGGGAGAAATTCCTATCCACGGGGCCAAAAACAGCGCCCTGCCGTTGCTTGCGGCGACGCTGTTGGCACGCGGCGTGAGCGAGATACATAATTGTCCCCACTTGTCGGACGTAGAAGCTTCTATGTCTATTCTGCGTTTGTTGGGGTGTCGGGTGGAACGACAGGAAAACACGGTGACCGTGGATGCGAGCGTGGTTTGCTGTGATTCGATTCCCGACGAACTCATGCGTGAGATGCGCTCTTCCATTGTGTTTTTGGGCGCTGTTGTGGCTCGGTGCGGGCAGGCGAATCTAACCTATCCGGGCGGGTGCGAATTGGGCCCGCGTCCGATCGATCTGCATCTGGCAGCCTTGCGGCGGCTGGGTGTCACGGTGGAGGAAGAATACGGACATATTCGTTGCCGTGTGGAACGGTGTCTGCAAGGAGCGGACATCACACTGGCTTTCCCCAGCGTAGGAGCGACGGAAAACGTGTTGTTGGCTGCCTGTACGGCACAGGGAGTGACCGTGTTACATAACGCGGCGCGGGAACCGGAGATTGATGACCTGTGCCTGTTTTTGAACGCTTGCGGCGCGAAGATTCGGCGTCTGGCCGATGGGGCGTTGCACATTGTGGGCGTGCCGCGTTTGCACGGCGCTATCTGTCGCGTGATGCCCGACCGCATTGAGGCGGCGACCTATTTGGCGGCGGCGGCAGTAACCGGCGGTGCAGTGACGTTGCGGGATTGTAACCGCTTACATTTGGCGGCGATTCTTCCGGTTTTTGAGGAAAGTGGTTGCCACATTGAGGCGGCATCGGATGCCATTTGCATACAAGCGCCAACGCGGTTGCGTCGTTTGGGAACCATACGCACCATGCCCTATCCCGGGTTTCCTACGGATGCGGGGGCGCCTTTGGTAGCCGCCGCTTGTGTGGCGCAAGGGACTAGCGTGTTTGTGGAGGGTATATTTGAAAACCGCTATAAATACGTGGACGAACTGGCACGTCTGGGCGCCAGTGTTTGTGTGGATGGTCGCGTGGCGGTCGTGGAGGGTGTATCCGCCTTGCAAGCGGCACCGGTTACTTGTACAGACCTGCGCGGTGGCGCGGCGCTTGTGGTGGCGGCTTTGGCGGCCCATGGAGAGACGGCTATCACCGGTCTGCAACACCTTGACCGTGGCTATGATGGATTAACCGATTGTTTGAGAAAAGTAGGCGCGCTTGTGCGCCGTGAAAACGGGTAAAGACGATAAGTATATAACGAAGGAAAAAGGAAGGATCAATCATGAAGCAACAACCATATCCCCCGAACAGTCCAGAGGCGAGAAAACTCGCGCGTAAAAAACGTCGCCGTCGGTTGCGCATTTTGCGGATGACCATGGTTTTGACGGTAGTTTTGGTGTTGTTGCTTGTCATTGCCTTAGTGGTATTACGGGCGGTGGGCGTGTCTGCCAGCCGGCGTGGCGAAACCACCTCTTTTTTGGCGGTGAAGAACATCGAGGTGGAGGGAGAAACCCGTTATCCCAGCGAAGAGATTATCAAAAAAAGCGGCATCTATATCGGGCAAAGTTTGCTTGCGGTCAACAAGGTGCAGGCGCACGATGCGTTGTTGCGTGAATTTCCCTATTTAGAGTGGGTGGATATTGGAAACACGGCCTTTGACACGGTGCGCATTCGGTTGCGTGAGACGACCGTGTTGGGCGCTGTGTCTGTGGGGGAATCTTGGTTGGTTGTGGGTAGCAACAACCGCGGATTGGAATTGCTGGAAGAGGCATCTTTGCCGGCTGAAATGGTGCGCATTGTCGGCGCGTCGCTGTTGCGTGAATCGGTGGGAGCGGATGTGTTGGAGGAGCGAAGCCTGCGTATTTGCAACAACTTGTTGGAGGCAGCGCAGAAGAATGAAGTGACCGGTCTCACGGCTATTGATATAACCGAAAAAACAAACATTTGCATTTGGTGGAACGGTAGCGTGCGTATTATTTTAGGAAACGAGAGTAATATCTCGCAAGAAATGGAGCGTCTGCCGGGCATTCTCACCAGTTTGCTCAACAATAATGGGCAGGAGGTTGCCGGGCGATTGGATATGTCGTCGTATTCGGATGACGATCCGGATAACGACAAGGCGATTTTTACACCGCAGGAACTGCTTCAAGAGGAGCAGCCGGCGCAAACAGATGAAGCCGGCGAAACGGAGCAAACTGGCCAGGCGGAAAACGTCGAAGAAGTCGGGGATAGCGAATAAAATTTTCACAATAGGAGCGGCGGCTGTTTTGTATGACAGCCGCCGTTTTTTATGCGCATACGATTGCTGTATGGGCGTGGTGAACAGGGCTGTTTTGCCCGCAAAAGCGGCAGGCGTGCAGAAACCATAAAAAGATGGCATATTTTTTTATGATTTTATAATTTTCTGTTGAAAAAATTTTCACCACATGGTACAATACAAGGTGTATAGAAAGATAGAGAGGGCCAAGCCCTCATAAAATGGGAGGACGATAGAAATGATGCAAATTGATGCAGCAGTCCCGAACACCAATATTTCCATTAAGGTCATCGGCGTTGGCGGTGGCGGTGATAATGCCATCAACCGCATGGTGCGTGCGGATGTACGTGGTGTTGAATTTTTAGCGGTCAACACGGATAGTGCGGTTTTGGACATTTCCTTGGCGACGCACAAAATCCAAATTGGCGAAAAACTGACCAAAGGCCATGGTGCCGGTGGCAACCCCGAGCGTGGCCAACGTGCCGCGGAGGAAAGCCGTGACGAGATCGTGTCTGCGCTGCAAGGTGCTGACATGGTGTTTGTCACCGCCGGCATGGGCGGAGGCACCGGCACCGGTGCCGCTCCTGTGGTGGCAGAGGTTGCCCGTGATTTGGGCATCTTGACGGTCGGCATCGTGACAAAGCCGTTCTCCTTTGAGGGTAAGCGGCGCATGACACAGGCAGAGGACGGCATCGCCGCTTTGCGGGAGCACGTGGACAGTCTGGTGGTCATCCCGAACGATCGCATTCGTCACGTTACCACCGAAAGATTGACCATGAAAAACGCCTTTGAGTTGGCGGACGACGTGTTACGCCAGGGCGTGCAAAGCATCTCCGAGCTCATTCAAACCGCCGGCGATATCAACCTGGATTTCGCCGACGTACTGACGGTTATGAAAGATGCCGGCTTTGCGCACATGGGCGTGGGCCACGGCGAGGGCAAAGACCGCGCCGAAGAAGCTGCCAAGATGGCTGTCGGCAGCCCGTTGCTGGAAACCTCTATCGACGGTGCCCGCGGTGTGCTGATTAACATCACCGCTCCCGAAGATTTTGATTTCGACGAGATGGAAAAAGCGGTGAGTACCGTCAACGATTTGGTGCACCCCGAAGCGACAGTTATTTGGGGTTACAGCCTGCGCCCGGATATGGGTGACGAAGTCAGCGTGACGGTCATTGCCACCGGTTTGACGGCAGATTATAAGGGCGGCGGCCACGGCACCCTGGGCGGCAAAAATGTTGCCGCCAGCGTGGACTTCACCGAATTTGTGCAGGAAGAGGACGATGTCTTGGCGGACATTTCCCGCCTGTTTGATCGGCGCAAAACCAATCCGGAAGAAGAGGAATAATTCTTCGCACGGACAAGCTATGCAGATCGATTTCTATCGGAACGACGATATAAACAGATAAAAAGCGGAGAGAAGGGAATTTCCTTCTCTCCGCTTTTTTGCATAATGCGAGATCTTGTGTTTTTGGTTGTGGAAAGAAATGCGATTTTTCTTATGTCCTATGGGATAAAACAGGGGAAAATAGTTGCAAAACACGCCGTTTTGGTATACAATGTAATTTGTATATTTATATGCATTTGAGAGTTTATATGTGTTTGGAGGTGTGCTGGGTGACGCCCGTTTACTTGGACAACAGCGCGACCACCTGTGTGTGTCGAGAGGCGGCCGATAAAGCCTATGAAATGATGACGCTTTGTTATGGCAATCCCAGTTCCTTGCATACAATGGGATTTCAGGCGGAGCAGGAAATGACCGCCGCCCGTCGGGCAATAGGATCCTTGCTGGGATGTCCGGAGGAGTGTTTGTTTTTCACGTCCGGCGGCACGGAAGCTAACAATCTGGCGGTTTTTGGGAGTGCCGCGGCACACGCCCGCGCCGGTCGGCACGTCGTGACCACGGCAGTGGAACATTCCTCGGTCACAGCCGCCTGCGATGCGCTCGAAAAACAGGGTTATACCATCACCCGTTTACGACCGGATGCAGACGGCACCTTGTCGGCACAAGCGATTGTAGATGCTTGTCGTGAGGACACGGTGCTGGTGGCGGTGATGGCGGTCAACAACGAAACTGGCGCCCGCTTTCCGTTAGAACAAGCGGCGGAAGAGATTCGACGCCGCTCCCCGCACGCCCATATTCATTGCGATGCGGTGCAGGCGGCGGGCAAAATACCGATACACGTCGGGCGCTGGGGGATAGATTCGCTGTCTGCGAGTGCGCATAAATTGCACGGACCGAAAGGTTGTGGCGTGTTATACCTACGCAAAGGTGCCCGCGTGTTACCGCGGCAGATGGGCGGGAAACAAGAGCGGGGATTGCGAGGCGGCACAGAAGCGGTTCCCCTGATAGCCGCCTTCGGTGCGGCTGTGCAGATGTTGCCGTCCATCCCGCAGCAGTTGGCACTATACGACGGGTTACGGCAACGGTTGCTCGATCACTTCTCCGCTGACCCGCGGGTGGTATGGCATCTGCCGACCGGCGGCGTACCGTATATCATTCATTTATCCGTGCCGGGATATCGGAGCGAGACCATGTTGCATTTTCTGGCCGAAAAGGGGATATATGTATCCAGCGGCTCGGCTTGTGCAAAAGGGGCAAAGAGTCCGGTATTAGAGGCGATGGGCTTACCGAAAGAGGAAATTGACAGCGCTTTGCGTGTAAGTTTGTGTCGGGACACCAAACCGGCGGATATAGACGCTTTTGCAGAGGCTTTGCAAGAAGGTTTGGAAAATCTGGTCAGACGGTAACAGCAGAAGGGAGCACATAACATGGATTGGGAGAACAACGAGGCTTTGGACGAGGAAGACATAGGCGTCCAGGAAGTGCGGAATTTGTTTCAGCAATTGCTGGAACGGGACAAGCGCCGGCACGTTGCCTCAACGGAAGAAACCAAACAAGAGCCGGAGGAATCTCCGGAATCATTCACGGCACAGCCGGCGATTATTGATTGGACGACGTTGTCTCATATGCCGGAGGACGAGGATGAAGAGGATGCTATATTGGCAGGGGCTCCCCTTGTGTTCACTCCTGGTGAAGAAGAGCCGGATGAGCCGCTGGCATTGGATGAATACGATGCACAGGTGCAAGAGGAAGAAGAGCAGATTTTACCGCCGCCTCCGGTTGTGCGGCAAAATCCATTGCGGGTGCTGTGGATGAGTTTTGCGTCCAACCTACCCCAAAAAGGGGACAAAGGCAATGACCTCATACAAAAATCGGCCTTTTTGATTGCCTTGGTTATGTTGTTTGCGCTGGTGGGGTATGTTTTGTTCAACGTGGCGTTGCAACCGGCTGTAAACGATGCTCGGTATGAAGATTTGGCAGAGACCTATAAGAGCGGTCAGCTGAACACAACCTTGTCTGCGGATTATCCGGCAAGGATGTTAGAAGCGTTCTGTCCTTTGTATAATAAAAATCCGGAGGTGCGTGGTTGGATTAAATACACGTCCACCGACACGACGGGCTTTTTGGATATACAGTATCCGATTATGTATTCCGGAGACAATGAAAAGTATGTAAAACACGATTTCTATGAAAACCGTAACAAAAACGGCGCTTTATTTTTTGACAAAGATGCTTCGCTGGAAACGGCTGGCTCGGCAAACAAGGTGCTGATTGTGTACGGAAACAACGCGCTTAGCGGACAGATGTTTGCGGGACTCAATCAACTCACGAACATCCGTAAAGCCAAAGCGGCGACCACCTTCACCCTGAATACGCTATTTGAGTCCAACCGATACAAAGTGTTTGCGGTGCTTTTGACGGATGAAAAGGCTGTCGGGGATGATTATTTCGACACCGGACGCACGTCATTTGCCAACAATGGGGAATTCATGCGCTATGTGCAGGAGTTGCGTGCACGCTCGCTGTTTGATTATCCGGTGGATATTGTTGCGGGTGACCGTTTGGTGGTGCTGTCTACCGGCGCTTCCCACAGCAACTCAAACTTGTCCAACGGTCGTTTGGTCGTGGTGGCTCGGCAGGTGCGGATAGGCGAATCGTCCAAAATGGATGCCGGTCCTATTCGAGAGAATAAAGATGTGATTATGCCGCGCGCCTGGTATGACAAAAACCATGCGGCGCCGCACGCGTATTACACCGACACCGGGTACACACTCGGCGACGAAACCTACACAACGACATCGACGACTACAACCACGTTGCCGGGAGGTGTCCTCAACGTGCCGGCGGGGGGAGAAAACACCACACAAACAAAGCCCGCCGATACAGACGGAAGCAGCACTGCCGGGACAGGCACCACCACAACCACCGGCACAGGCCGTTCCTCCACGGTGGCAACCACTACGGTGCCATCGATTTCGGCCGCGGGTGACAACGTTGTTGGCGCCGATTCTTAAAGGATGGAATGCATATGACACACACAGATAAACCAAGTGAAATTATACTCATCAAAAACGGGGAGCTGGCGCTCAAAGGCCTCAATCGGCACACCTTTGAGGAGGCGCTGTTGCGCAATCTGCGGCATCGCCTGCGCCATGCGGGGAATTTCTCTTTGCGCAAGGCCCAATCCACTATTTACATCGAGCCGCAGGACGCGTATGCGGACATGGATGAAGCGTGCGATTGCGTATCGCGGGTGTTTGGCATCGCAGCCTTTTCGCGGGCGTGCGTGACCGAGAAAGATTTAACGGCCATTCAGCAGGCGGCTGTATCCTATTTGGGGGCGCGTTTGCGCACGGCGTCTACGTTTAAGGTGGAAGCTAAGCGGGCGGACAAGCAGTTCCCGCTCGGTTCTCCGGAAATCAGCCGCGAAGTTGGCGGGTATGTGTTGGAGCATTTTCCGCATTTGCGTGTGGATGTGCACAACCCGGATTTGCTCATTATGGTGGAAATACGCGACTTCGGCGCGTACGTGCATGCCCAACAGTTGCCGGGTGCCGGCGGTATGCCGGTGGGCACCGGTGGTCGTGCCGCGATTTTGATATCCGGCGGCATTGATTCGCCTGTTGCGGCGTATATGATGGCTAAAAGAGGTATCCAGTTAACCGCGATTCATTTTGCCTCCCCGCCGTATACCAGTGAGCGTGCGGAGCAAAAGGTGATTTCCCTTTTGGAACGGGTTGGTCGTTACGCCGGCCACATGACGATGCACATTGTGCCGTTTACGCATATCCAGGAGGAAATTCGGCGGGCGTGCCCGGAAGAGTTTTTCACGCTGATTATGCGGCGTTTTATGATGCGTCTGGCTCAGCGGATAGCGAAGGAACAGGATTGCGGCGCGCTCATCACCGGGGAAAGTGTCGGTCAGGTGGCCAGTCAGACCATCCCCGCGTTGGCTGTGACGGATGTTTTGGCCGAGATGCCGGTTTTCCGTCCGTTGATTGGCATGGACAAGGAAGAGATTGTGTCCATTGCCCGCCGCATTGATACGTTTACGCTGTCCATTCAGCCGTATGAAGATTGTTGCACCGTATTTACCCCACGGCATCCATGTACCCGCCCGAAGTTGTATAAAATAGAGGCGGTAGAGGCTGCTTTGGATGTCGATGGGCTGATAGAAGAGGCTATGGCCGGCATCCGTATACGAGAGATTTAACGCAGGAGTGGTGTGTATGGCATCCCACGATAATGCAACCGAATATCGTCGACATGCGCCGTCGGAAGAATTGGCGGCCGACTTACCTGCCCACGTGGTGCAGACGTTGCGCGCGCAGCGGAAGACACTCGCCACGGCGGAATCCTGCACGGGTGGATTGCTGGCGTCTTATTTGACGGCGGTGCCGGGCTGTTCGCAAGTGTTTGGCACCGGTGTGGTGTCTTACTCGTGGGATTGCAAACGACGCCTGCTCGGTGTGCGGCGCCGCACTTTGGTGATGCACGGCGCGGTGAGCCGAGAAACAGCCGGTGATATGGCGCGCGGTGTCCGTCGCCGTGCGGGTGCGCACCTTGGCGTGGCGCTCACCGGCGAAGCCGGCCCGCAGGCGGCGGAGGCGAAACCGGTCGGGCGCGTGTATATAGCCTTGGCCGATGCAAAACAAACCTGGGTGCAGGCTTGTCAGTTGGACACGCCCGATAGAGACCGCGAGGGGATTCGTCGGGCGGCGGCTTTTTGTGCGTTGGATATGGTGTGCCGCTATTTAGAGGGGCGGCCGCTGGACGAAAATAAGCAAACGGAGAGGGAAAACGATGCTGATACTGGGAATTGACCCCGGCTATGCCATCATCGGCTGGGGTGTCATCCGTTATGAGCGAGGGCGGTATATACCGGTTGATTTCGGTGCCATTACGACAAAGGCGGGGATGCCTTTCGCCGACCGCTTAGAGCAGATTTATCGGGAATTGTCCTTGCTGTTGACCACCTATCAACCGGATGCGGTCGCGATTGAAAAATTGTATTTCCAAAACAACCAAAAAACAGCCATCGACGTTGCGCAAGCGCGCGGCGTGACTGTGCTGGCGATTCATCAAAGCGGTATACCGATATATGAGTATACGCCGTTGCAAGTGAAGAGTGCCGTGTCCGGATATGGGCAGGCGCAAAAGCCGCAAGTGATGGAGATGGTGCGGCGGTTATTGCGGTTGAAGGCGGTTCCGAAGCCGGATGATACCGCGGATGCGTTGGCTATTGCGATTTGCCACGCACAGCATGGCGGCACCACCATAAAGCAGGCATTACGACAGGGAATGGAGAGATAATATGCTGTACTCTATCAAAGGCGAACTGATCCATTTAGAGCCGCGGGTAGCGGTTATTTGTTGCGGTGGGGTGGGCTTTCGTTGCCAAATCACCATGAACACCGCGCGGCAACTGCCATCTATCGGCAAAGAAGCCATGCTGTATACCATTATGCACGTGCGTGAGGATGCATTGGAACTGTTCGGCTTTGCGCAACAGGATGAACTGAATTGTTTCAAACAACTCACCGCCATATCCGGTGTCGGTCCCAAAGTGGGGTTGTCTATCTTATCGGAATTATCCGCGGAACGGGTGGCTCTGGCTGTCGCTTCCGGGGACCATAAAGCGTTGACAAAAGCCAACGGCGTAGGCCCCAAATTGGCTCAGCGCATCGTGCTGGAAATGAAAGATAAGGTCAGCCATTTGACCGGCAGTGCCGGTGTGGCGGACCTGCCGGCCGGTGTGTCGATATCCGCGGGAAGCAACGCTTCTCAGGCGGTGGATGCGCTTACGGTGTTAGGATTTACGGCCGGCGAGGCGTCGGCGGCGGTCGGGCGGTTGGATAGCACCCTGCCGGTGGAAATGTTGGTACGAGAGGCGTTGAAGGCCTTGGCCCGCCGCTCATAACAGGTGGATGGGAGATACCCAAAATACTATACAGACGGAGGTGGCGTTTTGGTGAGATACGATAGTGTTATCGTGGGCGGCGGTGCGGCTGGTTTGGCGGCAGCGGCCTTTTTGGGGCGCCTGGCAATAAAACAGGGTGTGGCGCGTCGCATTTTGCTGTTGGAAAAAGGTCCCCGTGTAGGCAAGAAATTACTTGCCACCGGCAACGGCACCTGTAATCTTACCAATATGTACGCCACGTCGCATGCCTATCATGGCGATATCGAATTGGTAAAAAGCGTTTTGAAAGCGCTTACACCGGCCGAAACAGTGGACTTTTTCACCGCCATTGGCGTGGATTGCACAGTGCGGGCGGATGGCAAGGTGTATCCTTGTTCCCAACAGGCGGCGTCGGTGCTGGATGCGTTGCGTTTGGAGGCTACGGCTTGCGGTGTGGAACTGCGCTGTGACAGTTGCGTGGTTGCGCTGCGTCCGGATGCCGACGGTTGGTGCGTGGAGTTGCCGGAAGAAACGGTGGTGGCGCATCAGGTGTTGCTGGCCACAGGCGGTGCAGCAGCCCCTTCGCTGGGTGGCGGCGCGGAAAGTTATCGGTTGCTGACCGACCGCGGATATGAAAAAACACCCCTATTTCCGTCTATCGTGCAGTTGCGCACGGTAACGGAGTATGTGCGTGCGATGAAAGGCATTCGCGTGGATGCGCGGGCAAGCATACGAGCAAACGGCAAAGAATGGCTCGCGTGTACGGATGAGGTTTTGTTCACAGACTATGGGGTGTCCGGTCCGGCGGTGATGCATATATCTCGGCCGGTGGGTGACTGGGAACGCAGAAAGCAGGGAAAACTTGTGTTGCGCCTGGATTTGTTGCCGGATTGGGAAATGTCTCGTTTGGAGAGCCGTTTGGCGGAGCGTAGCGTTCTGCCGGGACGGACATTGGAGGACCTTTTCACCGGCTTATTGCATAAGCGGGTGGGGCAAACCATGTTGCGTGCGGCCGGAGTCGGGCCGCTGAGTCGCGCGGCGGATACGCTGACGCGGGAGGAAATCCATCATACGGCGCGCACAGTCAAGGGCTGGGATTTGGAAATCACCGGCACCCAAGGGTTTGGTGGTGCCCAGGTCACGGCCGGCGGCATTTGTCCGGACGCATTTGAACGGGAAACGCTCATGTCCCGTCGGGAGACTGGGTTATACGTGGCCGGCGAGATGTTGGATGTCGACGGCGATTGCGGCGGGTTTAATTTGCAGTTTGCTTGGAGCAGTGCCTATGTGGCGGCTCGCGCAATGGCCGCCCGGTGGTAAAAGCGTGCATAGGAGGACATACCATGCTGCGAATTTCCGGCATATCGATGCCGCTTTCTTATACAGAGAATGATTTGCGTCAGCGGGTGCTGGCGCTATTGGGGGTTTCACCGGATGCGTTACACACCTGTGTGATGGCGAAACGTTCGGTGGACGCGCGCAAGAAACACGCAGTACATTTTCAGCTTACGGTGGACGTGCAGGTGGCGGATGAAGCGGCTGTTTTGCGCCGTGCCCGCGGTCGACGAGAAAGCATCATGCCGGTGAAGGCGACGCCGTACATCATTCCATCCATAGAAGCGCCGGCGGTGCCGCCGGTGGTGGTGGGCAGTGGTCCGGCGGGGTTGTTTGCCGCGCTGTATTTAGCCCGCGCAGGAGCCCGACCGATTGTCTTGGAACGAGGCGGGGATGTGGACAGCCGTCGTCAGGCGGTGGAATTGTTTCGTCGCACCGGCGTGTTGGACACCGCCTCCAATGTGCAGTTTGGCGAAGGCGGCGCGGGCACGTTTTCGGATGGCAAACTGCAATCCGGCACAAAAGATATCCGCAATCGGTATGTGTTAGAAAGTTTTGTGTCCGCGGGTGCGCCGGCGGATATTTTATGGCAGGCGAAACCGCATATCGGCACCGATGAATTACAAAAAACGGTGCGTGGATTGCGGGAGGAGATAGTGCGTCTCGGTGGCGAGGTACGATTTGGGCATTGCGTGACCGGTTTAATGGTGGAATCCGGGTGTCTGACGGGTTTGCGTGTGCATACACCCCAAGGGGACGAGGAGATGGCCTGTCAGCAGGTGATATTGGCCATCGGCCACAGCGCTCGCGATACGGTGGATGCGTTGTATCGCCAAGGTCTGCCAATGGAACAAAAACCGTTTGCGGTGGGTGTGCGCATAGAGCATCCCCGCCGGATGATAGACCAAAGCCAATACGGTTCGGCCGCCGGTCATCCGGCATTGGGTGCGGCGGATTATAAACTGCATTGCCGACCGGACACCGGACGGGGAGTTTTCACCTTTTGCATGTGCCCCGGCGGCGTGGTGATGGCAGCCGCATCCGAAGAGGGCGGCGTGGTGGTCAATGGTATGAGCGAGCATGCGCGTGCCGCAGAGAATTCCAACAGCGCGCTGTTAGTGGGTGTACAACCCGGTGATTTTGGAGATGTGCATCCCTTGGCGGGGTTCGGATTTCAGCGGCGCATGGAACAGGCGGCGTATGCGCTGGGCGGTGGCGACTATCGTGCCCCGGCGCAATTAGTGGAGGATTTTTTGCGTGGGCGTGGGTCGGTACGTTTGGGGGATGTCGCTCCTTCGTATGAGCCGGGTGTGACGCTGACCGACCTGCGTGCTTGTTTGCCGGATTTTGTTACCCGTTCGTTGGCCGAGGCATTGCCGCTGTTTGGACGGCAGCTGCAAGGCTTTGACCGTCCGGATGCGGTGTTGACCGGCGTGGAATCTCGCAGTTCTTCCCCTGTGCGTATACTGCGGGATAGTAGCGGGCAATCTTCCGTTAAGGGCGTGTTTCCTTGCGGAGAGGGCGCCGGTTATGCGGGTGGTATTATGTCTGCCGCTGTGGATGGTTTGCGTTGTGCGGAATGGGTGTTGGCTGTTTTGTAAAAGAGAGGGGGCGCATGGTGCAAAGTTTGCTGTTGCTGGCCGGAATAAATGAGGCCGAATTGAAATGGTTACATTGGCTGCGAGAACATTGGCAAAGCCCTTTTTTGGATAAGGTTATGCCCTTTTTGTCCGCTTTGGCAGATGACGGATGGATATGGATTGTGTTAGCGGTGGTGCTGTTATGCTTTCGTCGCACCCGCCGTGCGGGAGTCAGCATGTGCCTGGCGCTGTTGTTGGGACTTCTTATCGGCAATGTTTTTCTCAAAAACGTGATTGGCCGTATTCGTCCCTATGATTTGGATTCGTCGGTGCTGTTGCTTGTGGAACGGCTGTCGGATTTTGCATTTCCCTCCGGGCATACGCTGGCGAGTTTTGACGCGGCGACAGCTTTGGCTGTGCGGCATCGCCGATGGGGATGCGCCGCGCTTTTGCTGGCGGCGTCCATCGCGCTGTCCCGATTATATTTGTTTGTGCATTATCCCACCGACGTGCTGGCCGGCGCCTTGCTTGGTGTGGCGTTAGGCTTGTTCGCTTGTTGGTTGACCGACCGTTTGTGGGATGTTTTCCTGTCTTGGCACAAAAAGCGAAAGAGCCGCGAATAAAAGAAAAAAGTGCCCCCATCGGGGGCACTTTTTATATGCAGATAGGTGTGTTATGCGTCGAAAACACCGAGAATGACAATGCCTATTACCACGAGAGCGATGGCCGCATAGTGTTTCCAGGATAGGCGCTCTTTCAGGAAGAGGCGGCTCCACAAAACCGATGCCGCGCAATAGGCGGAGATGATGGGCGCCGACAGCGCAACGTGAGCAGAGTCCGCAAGGGCGTATATATACGCGAACTGTCCGGCGGTCTCGAAAGCGGCACCGATGTATTTGGGCGCTTCCATTTTGGGGATAAGGCGCTCACGCCGAATCACCAGCACATAGAACAAGCACACAAGGCCCACCGCCAGGAAGGTTAATTCATACGCAACGTTGGCCTGGTCCTCGTCCAAGGTTTCCAGCACCAGGCTGTCTGCAAAGGTGCCAAGAGCATCCAACAGGCAGTAGGCCACCGGAATGGCCAACGCCAGCAGCGAGCGTGCATAGGTGAAGTTGGATTTTTCCTGTCGTTTGGCACGCAAAGTTTCGTCCTCGGTCATTTCCACAAACCCAAGACCGATAGCACCGATGCACACCAGAGACACGGCACCTAATTGCCAGCCGTTAAGACTGCCGATGCCGGCGATGCACAGGGTGAGTATCGCTACAAGGGCGCCGGAGGAATTGCAAATGGGGGAGGAGATTGACAGTTCGATGTAGCGCAAGCCGAGATATCCCAGCGCCATGGATAGGATGTACAGCGCTGAAACCGGCAGATAGGTGAGCATCACCTGCCAAGTAATATCGACGCCGCCAATAAGGATTTCATATGCGGCGTGCAGGCCCATGACGATACCGACAGCGGTCACCATTTTCAGGTGGCTGTATTTGTCGGCGCCACGACAGCCGATTTTTGAAAACAAATCCGAGCCACTCCAACAAAGCAGCGCAATCAGCGAAAACCAAAACCAGGACATAGGGGAAGCCTCCTTCTATATGTATGCGGTTGATTATACCACGGTTTGACATTTTTTTCAAGTTTAAAAAAGCGATACATATCTGCCGTTATCCGAGAAATACTAGACAAGAAAAAGGGGGCGTGTATAAGTGGATATTTCCGAAAAAGAGTATCAACAAATGAGCAAACGGGTTTCTCCCGGCTCGCCGGTTTTACTGGATTGTTTGAAGGCGTTTGCGGTTGGTGGGCTGCTTTGTACCCTGGGTGAGGTGATTTTCCAGCTTTTGCAAGGTGTCGGTTGGCAGGAGCAGGATGCCCGCATGACGGTGTCGGTTTCTTTGATTTTTCTGGCGGTGGTACTCACCGGATTGCAGGTGTTTGACAATATCGCAAAGCATGCGGGAGCGGGCACGTTGGTGCCGATTACCGGGTTTGCGAATTCGGTGGTATCGCCGGCGATTGAATTTAAGTCCGAGGGCTTCATCTTAGGTGTTGGTGCAAAGATGTTCACAATAGCAGGACCGGTTATTGTATACGGCGTAAGCGCCAGTGTAGTTTATGGGTTTATTTATTGGATATCAACCTTATTTTAACGGGCGATTTTTAACCGTCCGTCATGAGTAGAATTATTCTGAATTCGTCATCAATATACTGTCTTTGTTGCAACAATCTCACTACCACAGATATCTTTCAGAATCACGTCGCCGATGTGAACAGGTGCTTTGATTTGGGTTTCTCGCAAAACACTCATCACATCCATCATTTTGTCTTTTGCGACGGGCACACTGGTTTTTACGCTGGCCATGGTGTTGTATCGATTTACAACCCGAACTGTAGCGGTTACGGTGCGAACAGGATTGGTGCACTCGTTAACGGCATATTCCCGGCCTTTTGGACATGCGTTACCGGTAACTGTTACCTGTTTTTCTTGAATATCGGCGCAAAGAGAGCATCCTCGGGGGCAAATAATGCAAATCAAATCTCGTTTCATTACAGCACCTCCAGACTGACCGTGATCGGACCGATAATGTTTTGTAAGACTGCGGCCTTGATTGTAATCTTTTCCATTTCACCGGGGGCGGCTTTCAGCTTCTTGGCAACAGCCAAAATGTTTTCTCCGTTGGAAACGGTGAATTTTACCTTGCCGAAGGGCTGGGTGACACGCAAAAACAGGGGAACATCCTCCTGAGTAGCGGTAATGGTCTGGGGCAATACATAGCGAACACCGTAGCCTGCTTTTGTTTCTATGGAATGGTTGCTGTTTTCGCAGCCGTTTACATATTTCACAGCGCCAAGTCCGGCCCGTTCAGCCTCTTCGGAAACATAGTCTACCAAATCGTGAACTTGCAATACATTACCGCAGGCAAAAATGCCGGGAATCTTAGTTTGATAGTTTTCATCTACCAGCGCGCCGTTTGTAACAGGGTCAATGGGAATACCTGCGGCGCGGGTCAGTTCATTTTCCGGAATCAGACCAACAGACAAAAGGAGTGTATCGCAGGGGATATAACACTTGGTTTCTTCGATAGGCTGGCGTTTGTCGTCCACCTGGGCGATAGTAACGCCCTCCAGCCGCTCTTTGCCGTGGATCTGCACCACAGTGGTGCTTAAATACAGCGGGATACCAAAATCCTCAAGGCATTGGACGATATTCCGGGTCAAACCGCCGGAGTAGGGCATAACCTCGCAGACGGCTTCCACCTTTGCGCCTTCATAGCTCATGCGGCGGGCCATAATCAGTCCGATGTCACCGGATCCTAAGATCACAACCTTTTTACCTACCTGATAGCCCATGCAGTTGACTAACTTTTGCGCAGTACCGGCACTGTATACACCGGCAGGACGGCTGCCGCAAATATTCAGCGCGCCACGGCTTCTTTCCCGACAGCCCATTGCCAGAATAACAGCCTTGGCCTGAATTTTTAAAATACCCCGGCGGTTTTGGGCGGTGACGATCTTGTCAGCAGAAATGGCGGTTACAGTGGTTTCTGCATATACTGAAATATTCCGGCTGCGAACCTTTTCTTCGTAGACTGCCGCATATTCCGGACCGGTCAGCTCCTGACCAAGCTTGTGCAGACCAAAGCCGTTGTGGATGCATTGCATCAAAATACCGCCGAGCTGGGG